>WJKH01000033.1 GCA_014729235.1 Candidatus Dojkabacteria bacterium
ATGTCTGTTTTAAAAATGCGAGTGTAGCTGTCAAAATGTTTGATTTCGAGATGCGAGTGTAGCCGTCAGAATGTAAGTATGATAGACAAACACCTAACTTTTGCAGATCGCAAGGTAATAGTGGTATTACTGAAGTATGGTTGTGGTGAAAACCCGTAGCAAAGGAGCTGAGGAATGATTGCGCAGTAAGATGTGTTTGCAATTAGGATGTAGGGACTAGGCTTCCGGACACCAAATGAGGGATGCTTATCTAAATTTTTAAATTCATATAGTTGCGCTTGAAATTTAGAATGTAGGGTTGCCTGTCTCACGTAATGTTTTATGGTATAATTAAGTGTTCTTTAAATGTTTTGATTATCAGACGAGTGTGTATACGCATATGCTTGGTTGTTTGTGTTGCCCAGAGAATAATGGCTAGATGCTTCGTTGTTTTCGGAGGGATTTGGGTTTTAGGGTTTTTCTGGGGTTTCACGCTCGTTTGTTTTGTGGTGGATGTAGCTCAATTGGTTAGAGCGCCTGTTTGTGGCACAGGAGGTTGAGGGTTCAAGTCCCTTCTTCCACCCATATCGTAAATCGCAAAAATAAATTCCCAAAAGCCTTTTGTAGTGATGTAAAATACCGTTCAAAGATGTAGAAACTTGTAATTTTTATTAACCATAGAAAAAATGAGTAAATCTGAAGAAGTACAACGATCTCTTTTGGATTGGAGAAAAGGTCAAATCCCTGATGCAGAGAATTTCGCTTGCAGTATTTTGCAACTTGATGGATACAAGGTGGATCCATCTCATCCATATGGTGGACGTGATGGAGGAAAGGCATTCTTCTCACAACTATTGATAATATCAAGCATGTTTGTGCTGTATATTTCCCGAAGGGGCAGAAGAAATATAGTCAGATAAAAGATAAACTAGAAAATGATTTAAGTAATTTTGATTCAACGAAAACCAAAGGCTTTGTATTTTTTACAAATCAAGTGACAAGTCCTTGTTAAAGCGTCTTAAATTGAGCTTAGAATGATTTATAGCTATCAAGTTGCTTGGAGGATAACCTTCTCCATTCGTTACGTTGTTACCTACGATTTTAAGCCTTTGTAGCTCTTCTAAATCATTATTTAGCTCCTCCTCGAACTGTACTAACGAAGCAGAACCTAACATATCTGAATTTAACGATATGCGTTCATAGTTGAGAATCGTTGGAATATCCTTAACCTCAAAGACTCCAAATAGAATTATTGTTGATATAAGCCTAAATCTAATTAGCCTATCAACTTCGCAGTTATTTAGTGGAAAAGATAGGATGTACTCATACCCCTCATACTCAATTGATAAGTCGCTGTTAACCTTGATATTTTTTATCTCGAAAGAATCCTTACTTACTATAATTTAAGTGTCATCTAATAGTTCAATAAATCTATATCTATCGAGATATTCAATGACTCTGTCTATGGTGTTCTTATTCGTTTGAAGATCGACAAATAGGTTAATTATCTTAGATGTTCTTTCTTCGGGATTGTAGAGGCCTTGAGTGGCTTGGAAAAGGCGGTAAACTATGCGGTCTAATACTGGTAGGTCATTTTTATTTAGTTTTGGTTTGTATAGATATTTCATACATTAGTTTTTCATTAGCTCCTCTATTACTTTTCTTTTGTCTTTCCCAGCTTTTACATCTACTTCCCTAAACCACTGCTTAATCAAATCCTCTGAGTGGTTGAACTTACTCCAATAAGTATTAAATAGTTCAGCAGGGATGGTTGAGATTAGCTCCATAATTCTGTCAGAGTTTTCATTTAATTTCCCTAATACTCTTGGGTATTTGGACTTCTTACCTCCTATTGACAGGTCAACCTGTCCTCCTGCTGAGAATATATCTCTTAAACTTGAGCTTAGAGCCCCGAACCTTTGTAGAAGAAATGCTCCTATTCTTGTATATTTGTCTGGATTAGAAGATGCAAACACCTCAGGAAAGAGAATAAATACCTCAAGCAGAAATAGCTCCTTTTCCTCTTGGCTAAGTGAACTGTAATTCTTAATAATCAAATTCTGACCTTGTTCTTGATCTTCTTCATGATCCCCATCTACCCACCAAAGATCCTCTCCTGGCTTTAATTGTTTTCTATAATAGTCTTTAGCCTGTTTGATGGGATTATTAAGCCTGAATTGATCATATTCAACACCTATCTTGTTAAATATAGATTGCCCATCATCTAGTTCCATATCTATCTTATACCTAGGTGAGTGAGTTACTAATATATCTGACAAACATTCTTGATAGGGTCTGTATTTTATTTCTGTTTGACCATTCCCAACTTTACCAAAATACATATAGATTCTTTCTATTTCAGCTATCCTTGTATTCTCAGCAACACTATTCCCAAGTGACTGCCATTTCCCACTTCGAGTTACTTTGACTTCGACACCTTGCTTATATTCTGGAATTACAATATCTGGGAAGGAAAGGGAACCTGTATGCTCTATTTTATCCTCATATACAGTATTCTTTGATACCTTTGTCATAAAATCATAGGTAATATCTTCAAACTCATTCCCCGTGAGGGTTTTTGTTTGTTCACCTAATTTATCAATCGTATACAATGCTGTTTTGTCCAGTAAATCAATAAACTGCTCCCCTTTATGTTTATCTACTAGTATCATATCGATTGTTTAATAAGTTAATTACTCTAATACTTTCCTTACAGACTGAGCCACATGCCATCCAAATACAGGAGGGACTGCATTACCAATCTGCTTATAAGCTCTACTTGTAGAGCGTAAAAATACAAAATCATCTGGAAATGATTGAATCCTAGCTGCTTCTCTTGCCGAAAGCCTTCTCTCACCTGAATAATGAAATTCTATATTTCCATGATGTTCAGCTCTCATAGTTGGAGCTGGTCTATCTGGCTTTATATTATTATTACCTTGTGTACCTGGGTATCTTTTGGCTTTTGACCAATAGTGGTTTTCCATGTCTCCCTCTTTAGCTTCCTCCAAATCCGACAGGACGTCTTTAGCCGTGACCCAGTTTTTCTTTTCCTTATCTAAAAATCCTTTCTGTAATGGATCTGTATGAGTTGGTTCAGGTGGACTGTATTTTTTGTCTATATCATTTCTAATTCCTGCAATGATAACCCTCTCTCTTGTTTGAGGTACTCCATAATCAGCTGTATGAAAAAGGTTTATATAGATTGTATAGCCAACCTTAGCAAAATCCTCTTCCATTATTTTAATGACTTCTCCCTTGCCTATATTTAGTAGTCCTTTAACATTTTCAGCAATAAATACTTTTGGTTGTACTTGTTCTACGGCTTCTATCATAGATTTATACAGTTGACCTCTCTTGGCCTCCAAACCTCTTCGTTTACCTGCCACACTAAAGTCTTGGCATGGGAACCCACCTAATACAACATCAGCATCAGGTAGTTTTTTAGCTTCCAATACCTCTCTAAAATCCTTACATTCGATTTTATGTCCCAGATTGTGTTCATAGGTCTCACAAGCCTGTTCATCTATATCGTTTGCGTATACAACTTCAAAGGGTAGCTCATTGTATTTGTTTCCCATATAGCTAAATCCTCCCATGAACCCCAAGTCCAGACCCCCACAGCCTGAGAAAAGAGAAATTACCTTAAATTTTGTTGTATCATTCTGGTTACTCATCTTTGGCTGATTTTTCGATAAACTCATTTAGACATTTCTTGCTTACACGATATTGCTTACCAGCTTTTACAGCCTCAAGTTGACCTGATTTGATCCACCTGTATACGGTCATATAGGTTACTTTAAGCATTTCTGCGACTTCCTCTAGTGTGTAGTATTGTTCGTCACCCATTTATACATTGATTAACATTTGTTACAATATCTATCATACAACATTTTGAAAAACGATGATAATAACAATTGGAAATTCCATCTTTGATGGAGATAAGAACGAATACAAAATAGTAGAAACCCTAGGGCAAGGTGGCTTTGGAACTGTCTATAAAGTCGAGGATAACAATAAAAAGGTATTTGCTTTAAAAACACTACCACAGTCTTATACCAGTGAGGATACATTCAGAGGATTACAAAATGAAGCTCAAAATGCGTTAACTATCGATAGTGAAAATGTTGTAAAACATATATATTTCCACGATGGTAATGTATATGATGACCTCCCTCCGTACATAATTATGGACTATGCAAATGGAGGAACACTTAGAGAATACATGGCTTCTGATACACAAGAATTTAATGAACAATTAACTGTAATCAGACAACTGGTTTCTGGCATAAGGGCAATCAATGAAAAACTCGTTCATAGAGATATTAAGCCTGAGAATATCCTTTTTCATGATGGAGTTGTAAAAATCTCTGACTTCGGGCTATCTAAACTTGTTGAGGAGTCAACTAGATCTAAGTCTTTTAAGGGATATGGCACGCCGCTCTATATGTCTCCCGAAGGTTGGAAGAATCAAGAGAATACAAGTTCAATGGACATATACTCAATGGGAATTATCTTTTATGAGCTTTTAACAGGTAAGTATCCTTTTGAATATGATCCTACAAACAGTGATTCGATTAAGGAGGCTCATTTATATACAAATATAGAACCACCTAACCAAGTTAATACAGAAATTCCTTTATACCTTTCACAGATAATTATTAAGATGTGTAATGACAAGTCCTTGTTAAACTAAACCACCAGTTAAGATAAAATACTGGATAAATAATTTGTAAGGTTTAGTTAAAATGGCAGCACGAAGAAAGTACAGCCCCAAAATGAAGGCAAACATAGTCTTCAAAGCAATACGCAGTAATAATGCATCCGAAGTGGCTCGTGAATACGGAATAAGCCCCAATCTAGTAAGTAAATGGAGAAAAGACCTGATAGAAAAAGCTCCCCAAATATTCGACAACGCTCCAGACAAGCAAATCGAAAGACTAAAAAGAAAAATCCATAAATTGGAACAGATAATCGGACAGAAAGAAGTAGAAATTAATTTAATCAGGAACTTCGCAGATTTTTACGAATCCCCAAATGGAGACTAGTGTTTTGGGCACGCGATGTGGTCGCTCAGAAATTAATCGGAGTAAACCGCATCTGCTCCATATTGGGGATCAGTAAAGCGACGTACTACAATGCAAAAGATCCCAAAGAAACATTTTGTAAAAAGTACGCTCACATTAAGAAGTATATACTGAAAGTGATAAAAAACACCCATATTACGGAATCCTCAGAATAAAGGCGGCCTTAATGCTCAAATACAATGTATTTGTAGGTAGAGATACTTTGGGCAAACTATTAAAATACTGGGGATTGTCATTAAAACGCACAGTTAAAAAGCGTAAACCGTCAATAGTCGAGAAAATATTAAAGGAGCTACAAGGAAAAGCAAATATACTAATCCGTACTAAAATAACGAGCTGTTTTCAAGGAGTTACAAGTGACATAACGCAGTTAAAGTTTAAGAATGGACATTGCTATTTATGTATACACAAAGACGTCTTAGGTCAGATGGTATACGGATGGTCGGTATCAGCACACATGGACACAGAAATGGTTTTTGAATCGCTGAATATGGCTTTTAAAAAAGTAAAGAAGCTATTAGGAGAGATACCCAGTAGATTGATAATACATCAAGATCAGGGTTCGCAGTTTACTTCGTATGCGTATATATCTGCGGTACTTAAATTTTGTAGAATTTCTTTTTCAAAGAAAGGTACTCCCACAGAGAATCCCGGTC
>WJKH01000034.1 GCA_014729235.1 Candidatus Dojkabacteria bacterium
GTATCGACTATAGCCCGATAGTCGATCAGCTTGAGAAAAACGGTTGTAAAGTCTTTTGCCTTGAAAAAACACTGGGAACGTACAACCCAATTTTCCGTAATTCAAACAAGCTCCTGGAGACTGTCGAGGTTCAGGAGTATGTTAAAAAACACACTGATACAGGTGAGATTCCAAATGTTATGTTCTTTAAAATTGCGCCAAATCTTGAAAAAACTTGCGAAAAGCTTGGATATAAGATTCTGAATACTAGTTCGGAACTAAATCATAGATTTGAGCACAAGATTTCTCAATACAATGAGCTGGAGAAATTATCCAATCGTTTTCCCGTAACAGAAATTTCGACACTGGAGGATGCAGATTATCAGACATTAAGCAAAAAGCTGGGTGATAAGTTTGTAATTCAGTTTAACAGGGGGCATACCGGTGAAAGCACGGTCTTTGTGGATAATAACAAGCAGTTCTCAAGTCTTCAGCAGAAGTTTCCCAAAAGAAAAGCCCGAATTTCAGAATTTATTTCTGGTGATTATTGGACTGTGAATTGCTGTCAGACGCGATTTGGGACTCTTTGGGGCGGTTTATCGTATCAAATCACAGGCATCGAAGAATGCACTGCTGTTTCCGGCGGCACTGTTGGAAATGATTGGGCATACGGTCGCAATTTACCTGTTGAAGTTCGCAAAGAGATAAGCAGTATTTGCGAAGAAGTTGGTGCAATTATGGCAAAATCAGGATATAAGGGACTCTTTGGATTGGATTTAGTTGTAACTCCGGATCAGAAAGTCAAGTTAATCGAAGTAAATGCCAGACAACCTGCATCAACGTCAATGCACACCAAGCTAATGCTTTCCGAGGATCAAATACCACTTCAAAAGTTTCATATTGCTGAGTTTTTGGGGTTAGATGATAGACTTTATATCGATTTTCTGGGATTATCCCAAGATTCTAATCCAAAGGAACTTGTATCTAGGCAAAACGAGCTTGCAACGATGCCTCTAGATGGGGCTCAAATAGTAATCAGGAATAAGTACAATAAAAAAGTGACTATTAATCAAAATTTTGATAGTGGAGTATATAGGATTGATAAATATGGGGAGCCGGAGGTTCTTAGGTCTGGCTACTCAATTGATAATATCGAGGATGAAAATGAGGCATTGATAATTGTTAAAACTAAGGGCCACAAAGTAAGTTCGAATGACGAGATTGGAAGGATTCAGGTCAGGGGTGGCTTGATTTCCGACAGTAAACAAGTTAAAAATGATATAATGAATTTTATAAAAATAATTCAGCAGATTTACCGATGATAGCTATGCTGCCGACAGAAGTGCAAAACCTAATAAATGCCTACCTAAATCTTGAGATAAATGGCAAGACAGTTAGGACTCCATATTACAGAAACGTTAAGCGTGTCCGAGCTGAACTTAGATCACTTGTCGGGAAGGGAACTCCTTCTGAAATAATTGAGGAAACAAAGATTTATGCTAAGTTGAGGGGTTTTAAATTTCGGAAAGCTTCCGAGCAGGATATCCGAAAATTTATGATGTCTCAGGGGCTTGGAATTGATTGTTCAGGCCTTGTTGCACATTTATACGATCATTGGCTTATGTCTATCAATAAAGGTACACTTTATCAGAGCTTGAATTTCAGTCAGAGAAGGAGCTTGTACAAAAGGTTTGTTACTTGGCTTCGCCCAATTGAGCATATGGGGGCGAATCTACTTTCAAGCAAGCAGAATTCGGATCCTGTAGATCTTTGCGATATTTGTCCAGGGGACATGATAAGACTGAAAGGCCTTCGAGGTGGACATCATCTCGCGCTAGTGACTGAGGTGACATATGATGACGAACAAAAGCCTGTTAGTTTTCGCTATGTCCAGTCTACGCCTTATTATGGTGACCAAAATGGGGTGCGTATAAGTGAGGTAAAAGTTGTAGACTGTGACAAGAGCCTTCGAGTTCAGGAATGGTGCGATCCTGACGAGGGGGATACTTGCCCAGCTTATAAGCAGTTATTGAAAGACTTTGAGGATAATGGAAGCAGAAGGCCAAAATTTTTGGCTGATGAGATTACTCAGTTGAAATCACGTCAGGTTTCGGATTAATTTGTAAATTTAAGTTAGGTAAAATAAAATGGAATTTCACGTTGAAAGAGCACTGACAATGATAATAGCTGCTTTCTTGCTTTCAATGGCATTTGCCCCGTTTGTCATAAATGTCCTTTACAAATGGAAAATTGTCAGGCATTTGAAAGATGATTTTTCATCAATAATCCCTGGCAGGCAAAAGAAATTTGGGAAGCCAATTATGGGTGGCTTAATTCCGCTTATTACTGTCATGATTTTTGTATTGTTTTTATGGGTTTACAGAATATTTCTCGCAGACAGCGGGCTCTTCCCTTTCCTAGATTCAATTATAGACAGCCGGTCGCTTTTAGCCCCGATTACAGTCTTTTTGATTATGGCAATTTTAGGCGGAATTGATGATGTCTTGAATATCTTTGGAGTAAAGAGAACAATCCGGACCGTCAAAAAGCAAGTCAAGCTGGCAAAAGTTCACAAAAGTTTTATTAAGAGAATCTACTATTGGATTACTTTGCCTGTCACGGCCTACAAAAATATTTGGTATGCACTTGGCTCGTATCCGGGCAAGGGGATACATGCCGGTGAAAAAATCATTATCCAGCTTGTTGCCGCTGGAATAGCCGTCTGGTGGATATATTTTCAGCAGGGGATTTCAAGTGTTTGGCTTCCCTGGGTTGGAAATGTTGAAATTGGGATATTTATGCCGGTATTAATAACTTTAGCGGTTGTTTCCACTTCTAATGCAGTAAATTTCGCGGATGGCATGGATGGCTTGGCTGCAGGCACTATGCTTCCGGCTTTTCTTGCATTTCTCGTCTTTGCAATATTAGATGGCCAGGTCAGCTATATTTATGTTAACTCTGTTGTAATGGGGGCGATGTTTACGTATTTATATTTTAATATTAAGCCCGCTCGTATTGAACTTGGTGATGTGGGTTCTCTTTCTTTTGGAGCGTTGCTTGCTATGGTTGCTCTTGGCCAAGGCAAGATTATGCTGCTGCCTGTCATTGGTTTAGTTTATGTATCTGAGGTAGCATCATCCTTTTTGCAGGGAGTAGTTCGCAGACTAATGGGGCGAAGACTGTTTAAAATGGCACCTTTACACTATCATTTTCAGATAATTGGCTGGTCCGAAGAGAAAATTGTTGAACGCTTTTGGATTCTAGCGATAGTTTGTGCTGTATTTGGAATGTGGTTAGGTCTTCAGTAAATATTATGATTTTCAATAGTATCTTCAAAAGAATTGTAATCAGTGCTACTGCTTTTTTATGGCTGTTGTGTTTGGCGACACCTGTTTATTCACAAGAATTTGAACAGCAATCGGAAGAGGCCCTGACAGGTCAGGTTGTTGAGGTGCTTGAAAATGAGTACCGAACGGTTGAAGGAATTGATGAAAAGCAGCTCTATCAATTATTGAAAATTCGAATACTAAAGGGTTCTATTAAAGGAAGTGTGGTTGAAATTGAAAATGGTAATTATGCACAGGGGCGAGTCTACGAATACAATAAGGGAGATCGGTTAATTATTTCATATTATGAAAATCAGGAGGGGAAGCCGGTATTTCTTATTACAAATATTGTTCGGACTCCATCTTTGTTGTGGCTGACTGTAATTGCTGTAATTTTAATTATCTGGATTGGGCGAATAAAGGGGCTGACCTCACTAGTTGGCATGATATTTTCCTTTGCAGTAATAATGCTTTTTATAATACCGGGAATTCTTGCAGGTAAGAATCCAGTAGTTACTTCAATAATCGGGTCAGTCGCTATTGTGCCTGTAACTTTCTACCTTTCTCATGGATTTACCAGGAAAACTTCTGTTGCAGTAATAAGTACATTAATTTCATTGGCGTGTACAATCATATTTGCGACTTTTTTTGTTAATGCTGCGAAGCTTACCGGTCTTGGAAGCGATGATGCTATGTTTTTACTTACAATCAAGGATGCAGCTATTGATTTGAAAGGTCTGGTTCTTGCCGGGATTATTATAGGAACACTTGGTATTCTTGATGATATTACAATTGCTCAGGTTGGCATCGTCTTCAGACTAAAAGAGCTTTCTCCGGGCTTACGGGCTGATGAGCTGTATTTTAAAGCCATAGAGCACGGTCGAGATCATATAGCCTCAATGGTTAACACTCTTGTTTTGGCTTATACCGGAGCTTCTCTGCCTATTTTACTTCTTTTCGCTGATAGTTCACGCGGCTTTGATGAAGTAATCAATATGGAGATGATAGCTGAGGAGGTTGTCCGCACTTTGGTTGGGAGTATTGGATTAGTTCTTGCTATCCCAATTTCCACTTTCGCCGCAGTATTTGCATGTCAGGTTAGTAAATCAGATGGTGTTGTAACTCCAGAAAAACTTAGTGTCCCATAGTGCTGATCATCTATCCTATAATCTTATTTCTCCTAGAGATGTGTAAACGGCGACCATTTCTACTTCTTGTTCATAGTAATTTTGGCCCCAAGATTTGATAATTTTTCAATAACATCCGGATATCCTCTAAAGACGGCATCGGCGTTCTTGATAATCGTTTCCCCTTTAGCAGCGAGAGCTGCCATGATCAGGGAGTATGTTTCCCTCAAAGCCGGAGGAGCTGTAATCTTTGCCCCTCTGAACTCAGTTGGCCCAAATGGAATTGCGAGATGTGGGCTTGCAAGAATAATTTCGCCGTGCATCTTTTGAAGATCTCTATAAAACATTAGTTTTTCTTCGTACATATTTGAAAAGATTTTGATAGTACCTTTTGCTTTTAGAGCGAGTACCAGTGTTTGTGGCAGCAAATCAGTTGGAAACCCGGGCCAGGGCTGATCCATAATCTTGTCAATGTTTCCTTTGACATTTCGCTTACAGACTAAGTCTTGATTACTAGGGACAAATATATCATCACCACGGATTTCTACAGCTAAATTCAACTTCGAAAAGTAATTTAATATCTGTGTCATATGCTCCGGAACGGCATCTTTGATTAGTAATTCACCATTTGTGATAGCTGCTATAGCGATTAAACCTCCAACGTCAAGATGGTCATTCATCACTGTCCAGTCGGTCCCTCCTTTAAGTTCTTCTACTCCTTCAATAACCAGCCTGTTGCTTCCTATGCCTGAAATTTGTGCTCCAAGTGCATTTAAGAATTTGCAAAGATCCTGGGTATGAGGTTCGCAGGCAGCGTTGTAGATAATTGTTTTCCCTTTTGCCAGAGTCGCAGCAATTATCAAATTTTCGGTACCGGTTACAGAAGCCTCCATCAGCCAGATCTTTTCATTGCCTTTCAAGCCTTTGGTCACCAGTTTGTAACTGTCATTTTGTTCAATTTCAATCCCAAGCGCAGATAACCCTTGAAACATAGTATCAAGTGGACGATTTCCCAGTTTGCATCCGCCGCTTTTTGCAATCTCAGCTTTTCCGAAGCGTGCGACTAGAGGCCCCAGGAACATTAGACTTGCACGCTCTTTAGATGCTAAATCATCCGGTATTCTCCAACTGTTGATCGGTCTTGGGTCAAGTTTTACTACATTATTTTTTAAATAACTTACTTTGCCACCCAGTTCCTTAAAAACCCTCAATAGTGTCCTGACGGATGTACTTTTGGGGACGTTCCGAAGAGTAATGATGTCGTTTGCTATTACACATGCAGGGATCAGCTTCAAAATAGAATTTTTATTTGGAAGTGGTGTGATTTCCCCTGATATTGGGTGTCCGCCTTCGATTTTCAATGTAGCCATAATTAATTTTTTGATAACTTAATTGGTAACTAAACTTGCAAACAGCTAATCTTTTTAAGATCTCGGGCTGTTATCGTCGGCTTGTTACGATTGATCGATACACTGCAACGAAGATTTGTCCGTCTTGAATTTCCTGACGCTAACTATAGGACAATATCGACCTCAGACTCCAGTTTGACACCATATTCGTTTTTAATATCCTGTTGCATTCTTTTTATATAGTCCCGGACCTCCTGTCCTGAGGCTGTCTTGTTAGTTACAACACATAGAGCATGTTTTTCTGACACACCAACATTACCAGTCCATTTTCCGCGATAACCAAGCTCGTCCAGCAGTCTAGCAGCAGGGATTTTAACTAAATCTTCATCTTTATCAAATTTATCCCATTCTTTGCGTGAGTACTGGAGCTTGTCAACAGGGTAGGACTGCAATTCATCAACTTCTTGAGCGAGTTCTTTATACTTTTTAACTGTTACTACGGGATTTTTGAAAAAACTACCGCATGAACCGTACTCATCAACACTGGGCAGGCGCCTTGATCGGGTGTAGATTATTGCATTCATTACATCTTTGACGGAATAAGGAGGTTCAGCGGTCTTTTCGAGTGCTTCAATGGTGGATTCATATCGAGCTTTGCGTTCATGATAGTCTAATTCGAATTCTTTGGGGCTTTTTTGTAGTCGAAATCTTACCCTTAGTATCACAGCCTTATCCTTTAGCTCGCGCTTGAAAATGCTGGAACGATAGGTTAACTTACAGTCGTCTTTTTGGAAGGTGACAATTTTGTCTTGATCAAACCTGTAGAGATCCAACGATTCAAGGGTATCGCTGATATTTTGACCGTATGCAGCAATATTTTGGGCGGCAGCACCACCAACAGTTCCGGGGATCATTACCATATTTTCAACGCCTCCCCAATTATTTTCCACTGCCCAGCGGACAAACTTATCCCAACTTTCTCCCGCTCCAATCTCTACTAGAACGTGCTGATCAGTCTCCTCCATCTTTTTCATTCCCGGAATATTGATTTTCAATACTATCCCGTCAAAATCACTAGTAAATAGAATGTTGCTGCCTCCTCCTAGAACTTTTATTCTCATTTTCTCGAACTTGGGATCTGAGAGGATTTTTTGCAAATCATTAACGGAATTGATTTCAGTAAAGTATCTGGCCTGAACACCGATAGCAAAGGTATTGTAAGGTTTTAGTGAAATGTTTTGTTTGACTTCCATGGCATTACTATATCAGATTTTGGAATTCTTGCCAGCATATATCAGAAATACTGCCGGCTTATCACTTATTTCGATTGCTTTGATAGCCTTTTTGAGCTCGGCTACTGAGTCTGATATTATCATCTCATCCTTTCCGGTAATATTATAGGCTATGCAGAATCTGGTACCTGGGCGGCAATTCTCGAGCACATCACGAATAACCCATTTATTTCTATAAGGAGTTTCTATGAAAATTTCTGTTGAGTTATCAGTATTCGATTGTTTTTCTAGCTGCTTAATTTTACTAATCCTTTTTTGCTTGTCTACCGGCAGATAGCCGTTAAAGGTA
>WJKH01000035.1 GCA_014729235.1 Candidatus Dojkabacteria bacterium
CTATCCGGAGGATCGAGAATTACCGGGTAAAAATCGGGAATACTGGTATCGATTTTATAGCCTAACGCCTGCCACGTGCGCGTTGGGCATAGGGGTGTTTGGGCGGGATGTGGTATTTGAATTGTGTGTGGGTCATAAGGAGACCAAAATCCCTTTTCTTTATCATCGGGGGGCTGAGGGGTTATCTGTTCTCTGATTTGAGAACGGAATTGTTCAGGATCTCGCAATTCATCATTTTTATTAAAAAACGCAGACCAAACTTTGTCTTCAGGAAGTAATCTTTTTGCTTTTCTAATTAGATCTGGGTCAGAAGCCAATTGTGCGGCACGATCAATGGTTTTATTGATAAGGTATTGAGTGGGTTGTAGAGCTTCAAATGAGTACTGCGGGTCTTCTCGCAGCTTTCTCATTGCTGCGTACTCTGCGAGAAGATGAAAGACACTTGCCTGGTTATCCGGATCAACAGCTGCAGCGGCCAGTTTCGCGGAGAGTTCTGATAACTTGACATCTATCACGTAATCAGGTTCCTCTCTTCCCAGGGTTCTGAGATACGAAAATAGAACTTTATGGTCAGGTTGATAGGCAGCCCCTCCTTCTGGTGTCATTTCAGTGAATGCTGCAGCGATTTCCTGCACTGTTGGGCCATTTGTGATTATTCTGGTAATAGTATCAGTTATTGGAGAGGATATTCTTTCAGTATCTTCACTTTGAGAGGCCATCTCGAGGACCTCCTGTATAATGCTAGCTGTTTCGTCATCTCCTATTTCATCAAGAAGTTCTGTAGCTCTGTCAAGTGCCTTGCGCTTATTATTTAGGTTTGAATCAAGAACTTGAAATATTTCTTGAGGCCAGGAGAATTTATCGCCTACCTCTGTAATCCAATTAGGAAGGTTATCTGGTATTTGGGGAACTTCTGAGGTTTTTTGAGAGCTTGCTTCAATTTTTGCCGCCTGCACTCCATTTGCAATTATCGAAAAGTTAACAAGTGATCGGATGATGCTTTCTTGATCTGCAGGATCTAGGTTCTCGAAAGCGGAGAAAAAATTGGACTCATCTCCGGCTTTAGCGGTTTGCAATACAGGGCCCAGGGCTCGCGCAAGCACTTTGCCATACTCTTGGATGATGGCTGCTTCAAGTCTCTCAGCCTGTTCCATTGAGAGTATATTTAGCGTTCTTAATAGTGTCAAATCTCTTTCAACTTCGGTACTTGTGGTTTCTGTCATTAAGGGCATTTCCCACCCTTGAAGATTTTCCTCTGAGCCTGAATCGCTCAAAGCTGAAAGCATATCTTCTATAGCCATAGAAGATGTGCTTTCTAGTGTTTCCATAAGTCCGTTTTTGGTCAATTCGAAGTCAGTCTCATCCCAATTATATTCTGAATCATATGGAGGAGATTGATAATTGAATAACGACATTGCAGGAGCTATTTGCTCAATTTGATAAGTGGTCTCAGGGGAAGCAATTTCTTCATTATCTGTGCGCTCTTCGTGTTCACGAACTCTTCCACTAGACGTGGCACTACTTCCAGAAGCATCAGCCCTTTCACTAGTCGTGGTATCGGCACCCCTACTTCCACCAGGACTTCCGGTACCTCCTCCACTCTCACTCCTCGACTCATCTTCTACATGATTCATGATAGAAAGATAGACTGCTAAATGAAGCAAATTTATTGAGTTATCATCATTCAAGTCAACGTCGTCGCTCTCAAGAGTTGTAACTGAAATAGAATCTGCAAGATAACGACCGTATTCAGCAAGATTATTAAATGATTGTTCATTCACTTGAAAGTCTTGAAGTAGAGACCTTAAATAATCTTCCTCGTTTTCTAATTTCTGAAAATCCAGTCCGGAAGGAATCGAACTAACATTAATCTTTCCCCCGACATATCGAAGAAGCATTCCCAGCTGATCAGGATCCTCTAAAAGCTCTTTCATTGCTTCAGATAATTTAGCCGGATTAAGGCTCTTTCTAGCAGCAAGTCTAGCTACTTCCGTGTCTCCTGTATCATTGGCTGCTGAGTCTACAATGTCCTGTGCTTTATTAAAGTTCTGAACTATTGTTTCATGCCTTTCTTGGAGTTTGCTCGCTGAGTCTTCCGGTAAAAATTCCAGGGTGCATGGTGGGATCTCAATATCTCCTGGGTTAAATTGGTGTGTAACTGTTTGGCTTCTAGCTTCATTTTGAATCCGTCTCGCAGCTTGGTAATTTGCTACGGCATGCAGCAAGTCCAATTCTTGTGAGTTTCCATCCGCAAAAGCTTTGATTAATTGCTCTTTTGCAGTTTCCAGGATTGCTTCGAAATTATCCTTGTCCATGATGCCTATGGCTGCAAGCGTCATTAATTTTGAGATTGTGCCGGCTTCATCCTCAAAGTCGTCAAGGTTGGCATAAAGGGAATTACTCACGTCTATTGGTATTGGTACATCCGGAGGTTTGATGAATTCACGTGGGTTTGCGATAAATTGCTCTAGTCTTGTTCTGGCTGAAGTTTGGTCTTCTTTAAATTCATCAAGTTCAAGCAAATCTGATAGTGGGTACTGCCCCATTCGTTCGGCAAGAGTAGCTTGCTGACTTTCATCGAGGTAGCTAAGAACTGCTGGATCGCAGGTGGCTGCTGCATAAGCTTCTTGGAGGGGTATTACTCGTCGTGCGGATTCTCCCATTGGAGGTTTGACAGCCAGCTCAAACTTTCTTTCCAGAATCCGATCCTGATTTCCCTTTTCCTTGAGCTTATGGGCGATGGAGTTATAAAGAATGAGCTGCTGACTTAGATAAGCAGCTTCAATGATACTCAGGTTTTCCCCTGCAGTATGAATTGCATCAATAGCATCCTGTAGCCCGGTTTCAACAGGATGGTCACTGCCCGCATCAATAGCTCTATTAACTCCATCTTCTACTTGCCTGGTGAATTCAGTATCAGTCCTGAGTTCTTCGGTCTTAAATATTCGGTTTATAACTTTAGCTCTGCTGGCTGTTATATTATCATCTGTTACATCAAGTCCGGTCTCAGGGGTTAACCAGGTTTGATAGATCCGCTGAGTAAGCGCTGGATCCTCAGGAAAACCGTTGGGCTTGGCTATTTCTGGATCTCCTCCTACTTCAACAAGTTCTTGTAGTGTTTGCTCTATCGTATCGTTTGGTTTATTTTCCGGGTTGTAATAACGATTTACGTGGTATAAGGCCGCAAATAAGCTTTTCGTTACTACAGTTGAGGTCCGAGGGCCTTTTTTCCTTGTGATTCCATCTATAATACTGATAACTGCTGGGCTATCAGATGCTAATAACCTCTGCGGGCTAAGAAGTTCTGCGTGATTAGTTGCTAATCTTGGAAAAAGTTCCGTGATACTTTCCAGACCTTTCCTAATTAGTTCCCTATCTGGTCTCCACGCGGAGTACGTAATTCCTCGAGCTTTTCTAAGATTGGCAAGACTGTTCCTAATCTTAGTCAAGCCTAATCTAGTCTTATGGTTGTTATTTATTGTTCTGCGCAATTCAGCGCGCCGTTCGATTAGGTCAAAAACATCCTCAGTGGTCTGAGGCTCTCTAAATCCTAACTTTTCAATAGCGTTTTCAAAGAGTTCTGTAATTCTTTGATGCATGCTGTCCCTTATTTTCTCAGTAGGTAACCTTTCTTTGATCCAATCTTCGACTGAGCTAGTTAGCCTTCTTAAACGCGATGTAATGCTCTTGTCCTGGGAATTGCGAAAATTATCAAGTTGATCTTCGAGATCAGAACTACTAAGATGTCTGATGATTATCTCCATTAGTGGCTTAAGGGCTTGTTCGCCATCTCTTTTCTCTTCGGTGTAAGTTAGTGGATATAGCTGACCAAGCCAGGTTGCTGCCTCATTGAAGGGAGAGTTTTCTAGCGGATTAAGGTTGCCTTTAGTTTTTGTTGCAACTGCATTGTTGATTGATTGAGCTAGTAGCCTATATAATTTCCCTAATTGAGTTTTGTCGCCAGTTGGATCGAAATCGCCGGGATTCTCTATTTGACTTATGATATCGGAAGAACCGTTCTCGGTGGAAGCTGCTGCAAAACAAGCAGCCACTACTAAACAGTTATTAACAATAGTTCCAGGGTTACTTGAGTAAAAATTCTTAAGATATTCGTAAACTTTTGAAAAACCTTCTGCTTTTGAAGGGTCTTCGGTTTCTTCCTGTTCTTCTTTTCGGCGCTTCATATCTTCGATTTGCTTCGAAGCTATGATATTCTGAGTTTTCATTAATTCCTGGGTCTTTCTTTGTTGATGGCTATGGGTTCTCATCTCTTGTGGTGCGGGAATCGGTACAGATAGTTCTTGGCCGATCAGAGCTGCTAAAGTCTCTAGATTTTCATCAGTTAAAGCGTTCAGAGAACTTAGCGCCTCGTTTCCTAAAGAGGTTGTTGATGGGTCAAAGTCAGCAGGACCGTTGGTCTCTTGATTAGGTTCGTTGCCAGAAAAAGTTTCCCCAGTCATTGTTGAGTTTTATTTAAGTTAATTTGAATTACGAAACAATCCTGCATGAAAAGGCGACTAGGACTTTTGACCATAGCATTGCGTCTTTCTTTCCAACACCCGGCATAGTTTAAACTTGTCGGATTCGCGCGCTTTTCAGCTGCAGTTTTCTTTCTTAATTCAAATTAATATATTTAATATAAGGTAAATTACGAAACAATCCTACATAAAAAGGCGACAAGGACTTATTGCAATAGCTTCGGGTCACTCGTCCTCGTCTCCCTGCTCTCCTGATTTTTGAATTTCGAAACTCACATTAAGTTAGTTATTTACATGCTTGCATCTGGTTGGACTGGGCCTTGACTTGTATCAGGTGTTGTCGGTTCATCTGTTTCTGATGGGGTTGATGCTATTGCTCCCATAGAGCTGTAGTCGGCCTTTCTTTTGTTTTTCCAGATGAAGTACCCCCCTGCCGACATTGCACCTACTCCGAGAAACAACAATAAGTTCCGTACGGCTTTTGTGGGAGACGTTGTTCTAAAGACACGTTCGAAAGCTTTTTGCCAAGCAATCTTGTTTTTGAATATTTTCGGACTAAAAGTTAACCCCGCCTCTTCCATAGCTTTTTTCAATGCCGCAAGTTCTTGGAGAGTGATGTCGGATCCTGACAATAGTAAGTCCCCGTTACTGTCTATAACGCCTTGGGTTTTAAGAAGATTTTGATCATCCTGTTCAAGACTATTTACCCAGTTCTTCCAGTTTTCTCGGAATCTATCTTCAGAGATAAAGCGATTAATCACATTTTCCCATGGCTCGAGCTCCTCCTTAATCACCTCCCCATCGAACTCCCATCCGAGAGTATTAAGAGAATCGGCGAGCGGCCATAACTCATTAGCGCCTATCTGCCCATCATTATTTACCGGAATCCCCCATTCGACTAATGCAGACTCGGTAATTTTTGCAAATTCAAGTGAATCAGTGATTGCCTTTGTCCATGGATCTTGGACTGTGCCGGCTCTGCTAAGAGTTGAACCATTGGAGAAAATCTGAACAGCCTGTTCAGGTGGTAAATTTGTAGGTAGACTTTTCGCCCCCAGTTTTGTATTAATATCGCCTTGGAGATCTCCGCCGGTTAATTCAATTCCCTCAGCTTTGGCAGCAAGCAATAGTGCCGCAAGATCCGGTGCTTCGCCTTCTTTGCCATTCATATCTATGTCGACGTCACCGTTTTGGAGTCCGAGAGCTTCAAAAGCTGCTTTCGGCCTATTGGGGTTCAATCCAGCATCTGGATATGCTTGTTTCAAACTCCTCCACGCCTCCATGAGCTGTGCGTTCACTTCGTCTAGTCCGACGCTTCCATTCCCATCTGTATCTTGGATCCCAAGTAAGTTCAATTCGTTGAGTTCTTCTGCGCTGGGCTGTGGATTTCTTCCGAATAAGTCTTTTAACACCTGGTCAGCAAACTCTGCGCTCCCGTCTCCTTTTGTCTCTGCGGTTGGTGTGAGAGTGGGTGGTTCAACTGTAGCCGTGGCAGGTGGCGTCGTTGGTGTGCCAGTAGCTGCGGGCGTTGGGGTTTTGGGGACTGGCGTTGGTGGAATTAAATCCCCCCAGATTAATGCAGTTGGGGCTGCTGGCAGAGCTTTTGGACTGAAGGTTGGTGCCACTATTGCGCCTCTGTCATTTTTGATAGTTGTGGCAGAAAGTGTCAATACGCGCTCTGCTTTGAGACCAATTTTCTCCAAGTCTCCACTAGTTGAAGCAACAATTTCTCCAATATTGTCGGCAGTAATGTCTTCTACCCCTATTGTTGCTCCTCCTATCTCAATCTCTCCTCTCATGGCATCAGCCATAATCTTTCTGAGGGTGAGGAGGAGTTTAAGTTCTCCGTACTCATCATCAGGATTTCCATATCCTCTTCTTAGTAACTCGCTTAAAATTGTGGCCTGAGCTTTTGCATGAGGCCCGTTATCACCACTCGAGTCAAACAGAAACTCCACTATGCCATCCTCGTCTATATCACTACCCATAAGTGCACTGAATTGGGCGTTTAGCCGGTCTTTATCTTCCTGTTCAGTTAAAGATTCCATTAGTATCCCTACTTGCTCTTCCAGTGTATCAGTAGTTATACCATAAAATCCTCTTCCTCCGTCTGGAGGGGTTGTATCCCATTCTGGTTTCATCACCACTGTTCCGTAAATAAGGAAAGAAGTGTCGCCATTTTTAAGTGTAACCTGTACGCTTGCGGTTGTTTCCGAGCCAGCAGTATTTAGGGCATTTAGTTCTGCGTTAAGTACGATTTGACCGCTTCCATTTTTTCCGAGGCTAGGGTTTTGCAGAGTGACGTCGACAATCATTCGATTTGTCCCATCATTAGTGTCTGCGATTGATTTACCGGCGAAATACTTACCGGCGTTGATCTGTGACATAACCTGTTCCGCTGTCGAACTCTCGACAGTCCCATCTTTCTGTTCAACTAAGATTCCCAGAAACTGATCCGGATTATCCGGATCTACGACTGCAGCCTGAAATTGAAAACCACTTGCATCCGAATTGGCGGGCTGGATTTCCAGATTTTCCACTTCTTTAATCCCAAGCCCCATTTCAAGTCCGAGGAGCCTGGCTGCACCTTGTTGTGAGATGGCTATTACAGTATCGGTTTTTATACCTGGCTCTGTTCCTGATGTATCAACTTCTACCCAGAAGTCCGGTCCATCACTATCTCCTGGATTAACATCGAGTTTAAGCCACTTTTTACCTGCGGTATCTTCGAAGAGTTTGGCATCAAAAGCTCCATCCGGATCAAGGCTATCGGTTATTTCCGTTTTGAGTGAATCAGGAATCGTGGCGTTTTGTTCGGGAGCTGAAAAATTTTCGCCGGCCGGAATTTGTTGGGTGGCTTCAGGAGGAGACTGGCTTGCGGATTCTCCCGGAGCGGCTGCCGCTGGAGTAGCAGGTGTTGTTGCGAGTTTTAGAGCTATCGCGGCTGCAGGCACAAATGTAACCATAGATTTTGCAAACATATTGCCGGCGTTTGTTTTGATCAGGTTTGTTGCAGCAGTATCTAAGTTTATATAAGCGTCAGAGATACGTTCAGAATCAAATCCGGTACTCTCTATGTGGTTAAGAACCATGGCCTGAATCAGCGCATGGTTTTTGTTTCCTTTTTGGTTTAGTAAGTGTATTAGGTCGGCAGGATTTTTCTGAGAAGCTCTTACAAGCTCATTAAACTCCAGGGCGTCTAGATTGGGTTTTAGTATAACGAGGACTTTTTTTGCTATAGCTTGCAGCTCTTCAGGAGATTTGGTTAAAAGCTTATCGAAATTAACTTTTTCGTATGTATGGTTCCCGGTTGAGGTAGAAGTGATAAGATTCTCTTTCTCTAGAGACATTTTTGCCTCGTTGCTTTGCTCGTTAGCTTGCTGCCAGGCAGCTGCCAGTTCTCGCTTAGCAGGGGACATAAGCTTAACATTCTTGTATAAGCTTTGTGCAGTATCTAGTCCCACTGAGCTTGCAAGTGAGACTAGAGTTTGAACAGCAGGTCCTCCCGGGATTATTCCTTTTAGAATATATCTGGTAAATATTGTTGTTCCTGCTCCCGTAAGTAATCCTAGTCGTCCTTCTTTTGTAGAGAAAAGATCCCTCAGAGACAGCTCATTTTTCATCATGAATTCTCTAGTACTTCGCATAGCTTTGTATGCGTGGAGAAGAGTTGCTGCTGGTCCCAGAGCTCCTGAAATTGCAAATCCTGCTCCCATGCTGATCACTTTTCCGGCACCTGTTTTTTGAAATGCACGGTACTTTTCTCTTGCCAGGGAGAGGTTATTATGACTTGCTACAAAATTGTCAGCAGCAGCTTCAACGGCATCTATTAAGGAGTTTGCCTTATTAAAAACACTTTTTACAGCGTGAATTCCTCCTTCAAGCGTTTGGGCTGCTTTAATTCTCCATGCAAAGTATTGGTTTTCTGGGGTTTCGAGATCGGGATTATCATTCCCTTGAGCGAATGCTGCTGCAGCTTGAGTCTGCTGAACCTGGAGTGTTTCGGTTTTTTCTGACTCAGCCGGAGCCTCTTGGTCCGGCTGTGGGGAAAGGGGTTCGAATTGTCTTGCTTCCCCGAGTGGAGGCTCTTGTTCAGATTGCGGATTCGTCAGGTCTTGCATCACTTCCATTTGTTCCTGAGTCAGGGAATCCGGATGGATTTGCGTTGCTCCTGCTTGTTTGGGTTGCACTCGTTTTGTCGGTTTGCCCCCAGAAAACTCTTCAGCTGTCATAGGGTGTGGTGATTGTGGGAGACTAGCTCCTGGATTAGACTCCATTGGGGGTCTGTCAATAGGCTCATCAGGTTGCTGATGAGCAGGTCCAGTATTCATAGTTAGACCTTCCTGCATGTTTATAAATTTCAAAAATTAAAAACTGAGGCCAATTATCTCCTCTGCCTTTTTTAGGTCACCGTTATTTACTAAATCGAGAGCCTTTTCAACTTGCTCATCGTCCAGCCCGCTTATTTTTTCGATGACTGTCCCCTGGTTATCAATTTGTGACCTTGCTGATTTCACAATTTTAATTGTAATTTCGTTTTGTAAATCTTCAAGCCCTTTATTCTTTTTGTTTTTGTAGAATTCATCAAGAGCAACTAACTGTTGTGCATCGTTTGGATCTGTTTTTAAAAATTCATCCCAGCGCCGTTTGTCCTCCTTATCCATAGCTTGCTCGATACTCGCCATTGTCTGCCAGGATATTATTTCAACCAATAATCCGGATATAATTTCAATATTCTCAAGAGGAACTTGCTTATCCGACAAGTATTTTACAAATTCGTCAACAGCAGCCTGAGCCTGTGTTGAGGTGTTACTGATTGAACCATTAGCTTGTTTTGATTGATCGTACATTTATTGAGCAGTTAAAAGTTATAGGATACCCGTTATTATATCATTGTCACGAATTTTATTCAATAGTGAGTCTTGTCTAATGAAAAACGGAACTGAACCTTCGCTGGGAACAATCGAAAAAAGGAACTAAAACCTTGACGGAAAAAAAGTGAGACCCCCATAATGATCATATGCTACAAATCAAAATGGAAGATCTCACACTTAAGGATATCAAAAATATCCTAGAAACAGAATCCCTGTCAGGTAAAATTGAATACCTAACAAAACAGGAATTCTACAACTGGTTAACCAACTTCCTTAAAAGACTGCAATACCAAAAGCTTTGTAAAAAGGAAAAGAGCGAAGTGCTGACCTTCCTTTACCTCTTTACTGACTACAAGCCCGGATATATACGAAAGCTAGTATCAAAAGCTGCCAAAGAAAGCCTTCGATCAAAACAATACGCTCGATCCAGTACTCCAAAGAAGTATTCTACCCAAGACGTACTCCTTTTAGCACAAACTGACATTGCCCATCAGAGACTGAACAGCCATGCGACAAAACATATACTAGAAAGAGAGAGTAATCTCTACGGACACCAGGAGTATGAAAATATATCTAAAGTATCAAGTAGCCACATATACAATCTTAGGGAACGCAATGCTTACGACTGTGCCTACAAAAACGGTACGAAAGCTCGTGTTGTAGACATTGGAGAGACGAAGAAGCCTCAGCCAAACGGGAAACCAGGATCCATACGTGTAGATACAGTACATCAAAGAGATATCTACTACATCAATGCCATTGATGAGGTACTTCAATGGGAATTAATATTTGCAGTACCAAAAATATCAGAGTTTTTTTTAGAACCGATTTTAGAATTAATGCTACAGACTTTTCCGTTTAAGATATTTAACTTCCACAGCGACAGAGGATCTGAATACATTAACCACACTGTAGCAAAGCTTTTAAACAAGCTCATGATCCATCAGACCAAAAGTAGATCCAGGCATTGTAATGATCAGGCTTTGGTTGAATGTAAAAATGGTTGTGTGATCCGTAAACACATGGGATACGGGTACATTGCACAGGAAGTTGCGCCATTGATTAACAGGTTTTGTGTAGACTACATGAATATTTACGTTAACTTTCACAGGCCCTGTGCGTTTAGAAATCTGGAGATTGAGGAAAAAGAGGGGCGAATTGTATACGACACGTACTTAACACCATATGAGAGGCTTAAACCTATGGACAACGCTCTTTCCTTTTTAAAGCCTAATATTTCGTTGAGCTACTTGAACAATGTAGAGATGGAGTTTAGTGACAATGAGTTTGCTGATATACTACAGATAGAGAAAGAGAAGATACGTAAATTAATCGCTAAGGGCAAAAAGATCGGGGGCTCTTTTCCGCTTCCTGTGTGAAGCCGTTCAGTTCCTTTGTTCGATTAGAAAATACTTAGTGTATAATGCTTTGTATCCTATGAAAATACTAAAGAAATTGTTCAAAACCGGCGGCCCCAAAACAACCACATTTTACCAGTTATACGGGAAAGTTCGTGAATGGAAAAAGTCAGGAGTATACCCCTACCCTATGAACCTGCCGGAAGCAATCAGCCTGCCCGGCGATTTTTGGACTAAAATTATCAAATTATACAAACAAACGCGAAATGATGGTTATGAACGTTCAATCTCGGTATTTTGGGTAGACGGTGAGATAATTTTGGCAGCAGTGGTTCTCGGAGATAAATCAAAAGTAAAGCCACGCGGCTCGGTGAAAATCGCTTATGAGCCAATCCTGAAGGACAACAAATATGACTATTACTGGAAAAAGATATGGGTTGATGACAAAGTTTACTCAAGAAAGAAAGTTTATCATAAAAAAGTCCCCAAGAAACTGGAAAAACCGTACTATCTTTTCAATATGCATACTCATCCGCCTCACGCAAAGAGTGTTTCGGCTTATCGGGGTTTTGAACGTACTGAGACTCAGATAGCCGGTGATTATCGTGGGCAGGCTGCTTATTCATATTGGTCTGCGCAGGATATCAGGTCGTTTTTGGGATCCGGAGCGGTTGTTACCGGCATGATTTCTGATCGGATGCATCTGCTTATTCGTTCAAGTGAGTCACCGTCTGATGCGTCTGATTTGGCTGATAATGGGGTTACCAGGTCTTATCTTGCTGATACTTTGAAATTTGGTGTTTACGAAGGAGATTTTAAAAAGCGGCTTGAGAGGGAGGGTTTAAAAGCCTCTTAAGTTTCTGGTTGTTGGGATTAGCTTTTTAGTATTAATAATTCATTACATGCCTTCATTGAGCCGGGCTTGTCGCTCAGGATCCAGGGGGCGCCCATCAGAATCCTGGGCTTGGTCATAAGCCTGCCGTTCATCACGTTGAGCAACATTCATTCCCCTTACATTTTGCTGGAACCAGATGTAATCAATTTTGCCGGATTTCATAAAAGCCAAAGTCTGTCCAAAAGCGGCCAGAAAGTGAAGCAACGTTTCTTTATCAGCTTGCTCCGCTATTTGTCTGCTCCAATACTTTTTAAGTTCCTCTGCATTTGTTAATCGGTGTTTTCTACAGATGTCTGCAAGAGTTTTTAGGCCAAGTTTGGGATCTGAAGAGTAAACCGGCTGCAAGGCGGACCGTTTATGCACAAAGCTTCGTTGAGCTGACCTGGCTGAGTTTGGAGTGCTTGGCAACGGAGAGTGTGCTTGCTTGATTGAAGTATAAGGAATTGATTCTTCTCGACCTGAGGTATCCCAGTATTCCCGGAGTTCACTTTTAATTTCCTTGGAATGCTGTCTGGCTATTCTGGCTGCACGCAATGCTCGGATAGGCGTGGATTTATCGGGGAGTTCTCTTAGACGTACTTTTGCTGAAGGTCTGATAATTTGTGCTGCGAATGAAGCTCCATCAGTAGTTAAATTGTGTCTTGCGAGCTCTGAGACTTTTTGATAGTCGGGGGATGTGTCCGGGGGAGCGCCGCTTGCATTAATCTTTGTTCTGGCTTGCTCTAACATCCTTGACTGCAATCTTTCGGGTGTTGTTTTACTGGAAGCTATGTTTATAATCTTGGTTGATTTACTCCACTTTACTACCGAGAAATTTGGGTCTGTCCGGTAAGTGAAGCCTCCATCTTTTTTATAACTCTTGATCCCTTCTGATCCATTTTGGTCAACATATTCTCTCCCGATTGCCCCGAGGGGGGTTGTATATCTTTCAATTGAGCCTGGAGCATCGGACCGACCAAAAGGCTGCATTTCTAGAGGATTCTGTGATTCTCCTGCTCTAAAATTCAGAACATCAGCGTTTCCAATGGACCATATAATCGCCTGTTCACCAATCGGAATAGTTCCTGCAAGTGAAATCGATACGTTCGTATTAATTAATTGGGTGTCAATTCTGTAGAGAGCTCTTGTCAATACCCCATTTAGATCGTCGATCTCCTTATTTGTCAATTTTTCCTTAAATATTTTGGAGAATATGGATCCCCGGGTGATTCGTCTGATTTTAGCAGCGTGTTCCCTAAGCGAAGGATCCTCCCTCAGTCTAGTCATAATCTCATTTTGCAAGGTTTGTGTGATCAGCTGGACGGCATGTTTCCGATCAGCTTGAGTAATGTCTGAATCATCTTCTGAATGTATAGCAAAAGCCAGTGACATTTCCATTGCAGGCTCCGGTGAGTTCGTAAAAATCAGCGGTATTGATAAATTTCCAACAGTAGAGCCATCATTTAGGGTTTCTGTTGTTGCGCTCACTAGTTGATCGTGCATCTCGGTTTGTGTGTATTCCGTGGTCCGATTTTCTGCACGTTCTGTTGCGATATCGATCTGGCTTAGAGATAGGGTTCTGATTCTACCTTTGGCTACACGTATGCCAAGTGAATCTCCTTCTTCAAGGGAAAAAGCTTCGTCCCAATTGTAGACGTTGAGCTTTGTTACTTCTCCGTTTTGTGCAATCTTTACAATTTCATAATTGGCAATAATATTTTGTGAAAACGAATTCTCTGTACACTGAGGGCAGCCCGGATAATTAATTTGGGCTCTATAGGTTTCAGGCTCACCATCTTCGGTACGTGTTATTCGCAGCTCCATTCTTGCCTGTGGATTTCCGTCTTGTGTCTCATGGAATTTATTCCTTTTATTACTTTTTTCAAACTTTCCAGTATCGCCGGTGTCAATGCTAAAAGCGGTTATCTCAGACGGATCTGCAGGTACAGGTAAAGCTACTGGACCATCCCGTCTTTTTATGATAACGGATTCTCCGTTTTGAATTCTTGCGTCCAGGCTTTTATCAATTTCGCGGCTTATAGGTAGAGTTTCTCTTTTTTTGAGAAGTGGTTCGATTAATATAGGGCATATAGATTTATATTTATCGTAGGCCTGAGCTCCTGTAGTTCTGAAAAATTCTTTTGCCTTTGCGATAAAGAGAGAAATTGATTCTTTTGCAGCGGCTGGGGCAAATTTTGGGATTTTTTCTGCGATTTTCCCAAATCCGGTTTGGAGCAATGACGGGAGTTTTGCAAGAGCAACTGCCCATGCTGCAGAGTTAAGAGCCCGTTGTGCAGCTGAAGTCATGAGATAAGTAGAAGCCAGTCCCCCAGTTCTGATAATGTTGTTCAGCTCTGCATCAATTTCCTCGAAAGCTTGGTCTACTCTTTTTATAGTCCGAGTTTGTTCTTCTCCATCCTCGTTGGTAACAATTTCGGAGATAGCCGATTTATTTAATTCTGCTCCCATAAGTATGAGTGCGGCTTTGTAGCCCTCGGCTTTTCCTTCGGGAAGATGGCGGAAACCGTTGGTTAACAAAGATTGGGTTAAAAGCTCTTTAAAGAGCTCTTGTGCTGTTGCTGGATCATCATCAACATAATTTGCAATCTTTCGTCCTAACTCCTGGGGTTTTTCAATTTGTTGTGTAAACTCGTCAAATACAAGGATAGGTTCGCGAGCTATGGGACTAGCTTCAGAATCTGGTTCTACGAGATTTTCTTGCTCCATAGCTTCAATTAATCGACTCTCTCTTTTTTGAAAACCTAAGTGTTTTTCCAGAGCGTATGCGACCAAGGTTCCTGTCCCTTCTTTTGCCAGGAATTTCAATGCGATCCGAGCTGTTTTTAATATAGTCTGATTTTTCTGAGATTCCATAAGTTCCTCTATTAGCTGCACAGCTCGCTTATCATGATGCTCAAGCACTAACTCGGATATTGTATTTGGATCTCCAGCTTCTACCCGGTTCCATCTACTTGCCGCAGAATAAAAGCCCAGCATTGCTCCAATCGTTGCTGCCGCCATTGGATGGGCTTGAACGAGGGCTGCCGATTCAAGTCCTCCGTAAATCAGTGAATTGATAGAAGGATCAGTGAAAAGATTAGCTAATCTTTCAGAGGTATTTTCAATTGGTTTTGCAGTTTTTTCTAGAATTGCCTTCGCTGACCTTTCCGCCCAGGCACGAACTTTTCGAAGTCCATTAGACTCAATAC
>WJKH01000036.1 GCA_014729235.1 Candidatus Dojkabacteria bacterium
TAACACGCTGCAATCCATGAAGCTCACCTGACTTCTCATAACGATATACAGTCCCTAACTCACCTAATTTCATCGGCAAATCACGATAACTTCTAGGCTTCATCTTGTACATCAGCATAGAAACCGGGCAATTCATGGGCTTAAGATAGTACTCTTCGTCATCAATTTTAATCGGGGCATACATTGACTCTTTATAGAAATCAAGATGTCCTGAGATCTCAAATAATTCGCTTTTATTGATGTGAGGGGAAAGAGCATGCACATAGCCGTACCTGCGCTCCATCTTTATCATATAATCCTCCAGAGTTCTACGCATAACATATCCATTTGGAAGCCAAACAGGCAGACCTTGCCCTACTTCAGGAAATACAGCAAAAAGCTCCATATCTTTTCCGATCTTTCTGTGATTACGACGCTTTGCTTCTTCAATCATAGCCAGATGATTATCCAGCTCTTCCTGAGTATTAAAAGCTACTCCATAGATTCTCGTAAGCATAGGATTATTTTCATCACCTTTCCAATAAGCTCCGGCTATACGCATCAGCTTGACCACTCCAATTTTTCCCGTAGATTCTATATGAGGGCCCCGGCACATGTCGATAAAATCGTTCTCTCCTGTTATAAAAAAGCTGATTTTCTTGTCTTTTATCTCGTTGAGCAAGTCAAGCTTATAGTCCTGTTCCCAATTGGTATAGAATTTCTTGGCTTCAGCACGTGATTTAAATTCCTGTCTGATAGGAATATCCTTCTTGATAATTTTATTCATCTCCTTCTCAATTTCTTCAAGATCCTCTTCATTTATTGGCTCAACAAATTCAAAATCGTAATAAAACCCATTTTCAATAGCCGGCCCAATCCCAATTTTTGCATCAGGATGCAATTTGAGTACAGCATGCGCAAGTACGTGCGCTGCACTGTGCCTCATCATCTCAATCGACTCTGCTTCATCATCAGTCGGAAGTGTTTTTTCAGATGCCACAACCTGTTCTCCATTCTCATCAATTACATTTACTTCTGTAAACATAATCGGTTCCTCGCTGTCCTTTAATCTCTCAGGGGCAACTGTGAAAGAGACATCCCGTAAACCCGCCCGGAAATATATTTTTTCTTGCTTCAACAAATCCTGATCCATCAAAGCTTTCGCTCCATAAATCGAGCCGAACGGATGGAGTTCTCCGGAATCACAATCTGTGGCATCTTTCAATTCTTTATCTGTTGCTAATCTAATCTCTTTTGCATCAAGCAAAATTCGCATTTGCTCCAAATCAACCTGTTTATTTGCCTGCACTATAACTACTGCCAGTTCATCTTTTTTCTGATTTTTAAATTTGAGCAAGATTGCTTTCACAAGTTTCTCGTATTCTACTGATAAAACTTTATGATACTGCATGGCATTCCCGGCAGGATCATGTTCAACTTCCCCAAACGGAATTTCATTCTTTTTTAAAAATTTCTCTAATTTCTTATATGCTTTTTTCATTGGTATAGCCTAAAAAAGTTATCTTTAATATAAATCTTACAAGTGTTAATTGTGTGTGAAATTTCTGCGTGTATTGTCATGCCACGCATGTGGGGTAAACTATTCTTATCAATTGCTTGTTTTCCTCAAGTTTTTTGTACATCAACGTTATTATAATAGTTTTTACCAAATGAGACAAGGCGTCGTTAGCACGTGTCAATCCAAAGTTAAAATGTCCCACTTTCTCAAAAGCAGAAATTCCACAAAACTACCAGCTAGCTAGTAACTATCAAGATTGAGACACTATTTAGACCAAAATCCAAAGTCTCCAAAATTCGCAGCGGAGACAAATCCAGACCTGACAAATCATACTTTCGTGGATGCTTAATGATTAACGCACCTTTAAAACCTTCAAAACCAGAGTCCTTGACACCGGGAAGCAGCCGACCGGATAAATCAATAATCTGATTTATCTTGCTTGTATCTTTGGTGTTATAAAGTTTGTACGGAGGATCCATAAAAATTATGTCAAAAGCCTCATCCTCATCTGAAGCTGTCTCAGTCAGGTAATTTGTAACTTTTTCTCTGAAAATCTCCGTCTCAGTGAGAAATCCCGTTTTTTTGATATTATTGAGCAAGATTTTCTCGGCTGACTTGGAAGCATCAACAAAAACCGCCTCGCTTGCACCGCGGGACAGAGACTCTAATCCAAAAGCTCCAGTACCTGCATATAAATCCAATATTCTCTTCTTATAAATGTCCTGACCGAGAATATCGAACACCCTGGTTCGAATCCGGCTCGTTGCTGGCCGAGTTCCATGAGGGATTTCCAAAGCAAAGTTTTTCACTTTTCCTGCAGTAATATGAATATTGCCCTTAATTGTTGGCTCTTGATTTTGAAAATATTTCTTTAAAAGCTCTTTCTCTCGCTCTTCAAATTCCTTGGCATTATCAACGTGCCACTTGTGCCTCATTTTTCTAAGTTTTTTAAAGGATTTTTTCTTTAGCCCCATGCTATCCAAATATTATCCACTTTATAAAAGTAAACAGCCTTTTCAGCCAATAGCTTCGAGAAATCGGCAAATCCATAGGATTGACCAACTCTCGAGTTGTCCCTCCAATAAGAGATTTTAAATCACCCATCGTAATCCGAATCCGTTTACGTTCAACTTCACTTGATTTTACTTCAATACCTTTGGCCCCGGATTTCCGTTTCATAACTTTGTTCTTCTGATACAGATTTCCTAGATCCAAATATTTAATTCTCCTCTTTTTCAAATCACGAATAATATTCCACAGAAGAAGAACCGAATTCTCAAAACTTTCCGGATTAAGCTTAAATCTATAATAGTTTTTAGGATACAAAATCTTGGCAGTCGCATTCTCAATCCCCACAACAACCGGAGAAAACTTGTCTCCTAAATCATCACTGCCATAAACACTGATCTTTCCCTCCTCGAGTAGACCTTTAAACGCAGGCATTAGACTTTTCAGTAATTGGTGCTCTTTCTTTTTAAGAGTCTTTAAAAATTCTTTGACAGGATCTAAGTCACAATAAACTTTGAACCCGGTACTTGATTGACGCACTCTCGCTGTCGTACCGGCTATCTGACTGAAAATGCCATTAGCCTGCTGCAAAATCTTTTTCTGAGTCTGTCTCAGATATATCAATTTTGTCATATTTTTATCAACATATAGCCCGGAATCAATAAACCCGTGATCTAGCAATAATTTCTTTACCCCAAGCCCACTCTCAATCTGAGGCACAAACCTTATAAAATCGGCTTTTTCCCGAATTGCAAGAGCTTTAACATAATTAACCAACTCATCTATCAGTTTCTTCCTGTCATTCCAGTCTAATTCGAATTGAGCTTTTTTGCTTAGTAACTTCAATATCTCAGATTCTTTGCCCGGAACTGATTCCAGATTTCGAAGGGTATCATTAATATTCTGTTTCCAGGGGCTGAAATCTTTGAAGACCGGTCCATCTTTCAACTCAAGATAAGTCTTTCTTCCTTTTAAAATTTTGCTGACATACGTAATACAACTCAACTCGTCTTCAAGATAAAATCCCAATCTCCAAACCTTGGAAACGACTTTTTTCAAATACTTTCGCCAATGCCAGGATTGCTTAATCTCATGTTTATTTAATTTACACCATATTTCCTTATCTTTTATCTTCATCTATCAGCCTTTCCCCGATCCTAAAAAGTTAAACATTATAATTCCCGCAGCCGTTGCCACATTAAGTGACTCTTTCTGCCCAAGCATTGGTATCATAACACATTTCTCACACATATCTATAATTTTTTGATCAATTCCCCTAACCTCATGACCAAAAACAAAGGCAATCTCATCAGGGTAGTCAACTTCTCTATAATTCTGAGCATCTTTCTCTAGCTCTACAGCATACACAGGAATTTGTCTCTCAATCAGGCTATCGACGGCTTCTGTAGTCTTTTGGAAATACTCCCATTCAACAGTCTTTGTAGCTCCTAACGCTGTTTTGCTTAATTTGGGATTTCCGGGACAAGCTGTCATCCCGCACAGATATAATTTTGTACAGCCAGTTGCATCAGCAGTTCTGAAAAAACTCCCTACATTATAAGCTGAACGGATATTATCCAGGAGTATATGCATGTTCATCAGCGAAATAAGCCTCCTTTTAGTTCAGCAATTTCCTTTTCATGGAGAGTGCGCAGCAGACCTGCAGCAGCCTCTCGCCCACGCAAAAGCCCATCAACATCTGCGAGATCAGCAACTTTAAGATCGGGAATCCCAGACTGGGCCAAGCCATAAACTTCACCAGGTCCACGCATTTTTAGGTCAAACTCCGCCACGTCAAATCCGCTGTTATGCTTGCTGAAATACTTTAATCTCTCTTCAGCAGCACCTCCTTTTTCCATGGTTGCACTCGCGATTACATAGCAATAAGACTGCATCATATTTCTACCGACTCTGCCCCGAAACTGGTGAAGCTGAGCCAATCCGAACCTGTCAGCATCCTCAATCACCATTATTGTTGCATTCGGGATATCAATTCCCACTTCAACAACTGAAGTGGCAACTAAAACATCAAATTCGCAGTTTTTAAATTTCATTAAAACTTCATCTTTTTCTTCCTGTTTCATCCGTCCGTGAACCAGACCGACACGCAAATCTTTAAAAATCCCTTCGGACAACTTTTTATACTGCTCAACGGCACTTTTGAGCTCTAATTTTTCAGATTCTTCAACCAAAGGGAATATTACAAACGCCTGCTGAGAAACCTCAGCATTTTTCCTACTCGAATTCTGTGCTTCAGGGCTGGCACCGGACCTTTCTTCCAGCTGCGTACCACCTTCCTTTCCTTTATGCTGATTTTGTGCACGCTTACTTGCTGACTTTCTACCCTTCAAAATAAAATCAGCAACCCATTTCAGACAGTCTTTTCTCTTCCTGTTTGGCACATAATGAGTCTCGACCGGTATCCGACCCGGAGGCATCATTTTAATTTGAGATACTGAACTGTCGCCATAGAGGACATGCGTTAAAGTCCGTGGAATTGGGGTAGCTGTCATGCTTAAATAGTGTGGCATCTTGAGATTTGTATCGTTTTTCCCTCCGGTTTTATTTTTCAAAAGATGTTCACGCTGCAGAACACCGAATCTATGTTGCTCATCAACAATTACCAGACCAACATCTTCCGGCAGAAACTCTTCATACAAAAGAGCATGTGTCCCAATAATAATTTCGTTTTCAGCAGTCGGTTCCAAAATTTCCCCGGACGTTAACAGCTGAATCTTAATATTAAATTTTTCAAGATATTCAGAAAACTTCGCATAATGCTGCCTGGCTAGAATCGTTGTAGGAGCCATAATTATGACATCATGGCCAGATAAAATTGTCAAATAACTCGCAATAACTGCAACAATTGTCTTCCCGCTGCCGACATCTCCATTCAAAAGGCGATTCATTGGAATATCCCGCGAGATATCCTGCATAATGTCATCAAGAGCTTTTTCTTGATCCAGAGTCAATTTGAAACTCAGACTCTTCATTAACTCCTCCAGTTCTTTTTTATACTTCTCTTGCACAATCTGTGGAGCTTTTCGCTGGGAATTTTTCAGGATCTTTTCTTCAATTTTCAGTCCAAGCCGCAGAAATTCATCAAAGGCCAATCTTTTACGTGCTTTTTCAATGTCATCCCAGCTTTCAGGAAAATGAATTTTGAAAATCGCTACAGGGAGTTTCTCAAGTGAGAATTTATCGAGCAATTCAGCAGAAAGAGGTTCTTCTACAAGCCTCAGAATCTCTTTTTTCAAAAAGTTCAATCTTGATCTGACCCACTTGGAACTCACACCACTGGTCAATTCATAAAATGGAGTTATCCGACCCAGATGAACTTGCTTGCCGGGCTCTTTACTTTCATCGTACTTCTCAAAGGCCGGAGAACTTAAGGATGTATAACCATTTTTAGTTTTCAGTTTCCCTTCAAAATAATAAAAGCTGTCCTTTTTTAGTGTTTTTCGAAGGTATGGCTGATTGAACCAGACAGCATTAATACTCCCTGATTCATCCGATAGTTTTGCCTGGATTATAAGGTATCTGCCTGCCCTTCTTGAGCTGATGCTGTCAACTGTTGCAACTATCATTCCTGCACCTTCTTCTTTTAACTCGTCGATAGTAATTATCTCCGAAGTGTCTTTATAGCGGAATGGAATATGAAATAACAGGTCTCTTACCGTTTCTATTCCGATCTTTACCAGCCTAGAGGCATATTTAGGGCCAACCATCGGAACTTTCTGAATAGAATCGTCAAGTGAATTGACTTGTGACATTAAGCTTCAACTGGTCAATCAAATTATCTTGATGAAAAGAAATCGGCTATGGCGAGTATTACGGGTATAAGCATGGAGCCGGCTATTGCGACAAATATTATTATATTCAAGATGTTTCTCGAATTTTTCCTTATCTTTTTCAGGGCTTTTTTTATTGGTTTCATCTTGTCCCTATCATACCACAATTAGATTATTCTGCTAACTTACGCCGGAGGTTTTTAGGCACAGTGTCAATACAATTGGTGTGATTTTTCCTAGAATTCAGAAATTATCCACTAAGAGAGGATTATCACTCTATGATTTATGTTAGACTTACCCCTTGTATTCAATATTGATATGAATAAAACCCGCCTGCGGAATAGCGATATAGCCTGGAGCACGAATATTGAAGGTAGCTTTAAACTCATCGCCATCAATCTCTACACGACCGCGATTGGTATCGAAAATTATCCCGTCAGTCTGACCACTATCAGTATTTACAACAACCGGCCGCCCATTAATCTTGGTAACAGGATTATTAATATAAGTTTTCAACTCATCCATACTATAAGCGTCATCATCATCAACCCCTCCAATCTCACAGTCATCAATCGTTACAGGCAAAATTTTATCAGTATCAAGGTCGCCTTTTACATCCACCTCCTCCAAAATAAGCCAGGCATTAACAATATCTGCCATTTCCTCCTCAGTCATCCACGGCTTGCGCCCACATGAATCGGAACTGTCACTATAACCCTTTCGATACCATGCCTTATAAAACCACGGACAACCGGCTTTACTTTCCCAGGCTCGACGCGGCCAGTCACCGGAATGAGAACCGTCAATTGTATCCCAACCGGAATCATTAAGATAACCCCCTGTAGCAGCCGAATATTGCCCTACAACATCATCAACTATCATCCCCTGAGTCGCATCAACCGCCTTCTTCCAA
>WJKH01000037.1 GCA_014729235.1 Candidatus Dojkabacteria bacterium
AGGCCGAAAATTATTGCGAGCTCCAAAGCACCTCAGATCAAAGAGGTGGAAAGTTAATAACTTTGCTTGGTCAAAATGTCAACAGCTGGCGTGAGGGTGATAGGGATTTCGCTGATCTGTTGGAAAATCTTTGCTCAATCAAAGGGGACTTTTGGATTAACTTTCTTTCGTCGAATCCTATGGATTTTTCAGATAAGCTGATAAACGTAATAGGAGATCGGCCGGAGATTATGAAGTGGGTTAATCTGGCTGTGCAATCCGGATCGGATAGAATCCTGAAGTTGATGAATCGCAAATATACAGTTGATGACTTTAAAGAGATTGCCCTGAAACTTCGAGAGCGGGTTCCGAATTTTAGACTGACAACAGATATAATTGTAGGTTTTCCGGGCGAGACGGATCGGGACTTCAACAAATCGCTTATGCTGGTTAAAGATATGGAACTTGAAATGGTCTATGTTGGTAAGTACTCTCCTAGACCCGGAACCCTTTCGGCCAAAAGCTTGAAAGATAATATTCCTTTGGAAGTTAAGGAGGGGAGGGAGGAAATGCTCAAAAAAGCGGTTAACGAGATCCGTCGGAAAAAGCATAAATCTTTGATTGGAGCTCAGATGAAAGTATTAGTAACTTCACCGAGTCATGCTGTCTCGTATTACAATCATGATATAAAATTCCAGAAACCCGTTGATAAAGGCAAAGTTGGAAAGTTTGTAAAAGATGAGATTATTGACAGCACAGTTTCCGGGCTTAAAAGTGTTATCTTGAGCTAACAGATCAAAGCTGTGCTGCCATATATAGTTGAATTTTTATTGTCTTTTGTTTACAATAAACTAACAATTTAATTAATTTTCGCAATATTTATGAGAATTAGAAGGCGGAGATTTTCACATTTTGTAATTACACTTATGATTTTAGCTTCAGCTTTATCACTAAGCGCCTGTTCAAAAGCAGATAATGCTACCGAAGATGAATCAAATGATGATGGAGTTCAAGTTATCGATCTTTCGGATACGTCAGAGACTGAAGTAGTTCCTGATGGGCCTGCAGATGAGGAGCCTGCACAAGAAGCTGATGATGATCCGGAAGAAGCAGATACTGAGGAATCTGAAACGGTGGTTGGGATTACAATGAAAGATTTTGTAACTCAAAATCAGAAAACCGGTGGAAAGGTTAATTCTGCTGTCTTTGTGTTGAGTTCAGTCGAGCAGAAGTCAGAATCCGGTTTTCATAGATTTATTTTTGACCTCAATTATCAAGAGCCCAAAAAAGTTGAGGAATCTGAGACAGATGGAGAATATGACAGTGACGATGGAGAGATTCCGACGCCCCCTGTTGAAGTTCGGTATCGTTCAGATAGGGGTTCAATAATCGTTGACCTTGAGGGTCTTCAAAATGATACTTCCTCTATCGGATATTTCAGTTCCAAGACTATAAATAAAGACGGAATAACTCGTCTGTATCACGCTTTGGTAGACAGTAGTACAGGGGAGCGTTATGAAATTGGGGTTAATAAGGTTCCTGAATTCCGGCTTTTTGTTGATAATGCAGAAGGTGATTCTGTCAGTGTTGTAGTAGACGTTAAGTATCCCGGAGGATCTGGGAGGACTTCAGTGTTGGGAGCTTCCGATTATTCTGTTACCCGGCAGGAAATCGAAGGAGCCTCAAAAGCTGATGGAGCAGGATTATCAACATTTTCATATCGAACAGTAGGAGGGGAAACGGTTATTCAGTTTGATGTAAAGGGTCCCGCTGGCAATCCAATTCCCAAGTCTTACGCCGAGTACGACGAGACTGGTGTATTAAATCTTGTTTTTCCGAGCCTAAAGTCACATCATACAAGCAATGCTTCTGCTCAGTATCAGATAGCAGGTGTTGGGGCTGTTGACTATTCTCAAACAGGAGATGAATCTAGATTTGCTTTTCCCGGGGTTACCGCTGATAGTGAGCGAGAGTTTAAGCTAAGCGGCGAAAGTGCTCCGCATCATGTTACTTTTAGAATTTCACAATAATTAAGTTTTTATCAAAATATATATGGAAGAGAAAAAGCCTAAGCCTAAGGGAAATGCAGGTTCCAAGATTTTGATCGTGATCCTTCTGGCAATTTTAGGGATATTTCTTTTGGTACTCTCATTGGTAGTTGGTGGAATTATAGGATATTATTTTGCTGTCAATAATACGATCAATGATGCAATTTCAGTAGTTGAAGAAATCGATGATACTCCGGGTGTAATTGAAGAAATCGATGATGAAGACCCCGGCAGTGAAACAGGCCAAGTTCCGGAAGAGCAGCCTGCACCCGCTGAAAAACCTGGTAAATCAAAATACAACGGAAAAAATATTAAAGCCGAATTGCCCGAGGGCTGGAAAATAGATGTAGAGGTCGATGGTGCCGGCTCAGATATGCTTGTGCCGGGTGTTGATTACGAAGGAGTTACAGCACTAACTGTGAAAAACCCAAACGGAAAGTGGCTTTTTAAGTTGTATGGTGTGAGCGGAATCGGTGGTATTGGTGCGTGTGAGGAGTATTTTAAATTTGCCGATGATAGTGCTGCATATCTTCAGGAGAAAAAGGATAAAAGCAAGTTTGTGTTAGAAGAAGAGCTTACTGTCTACGATTACTCAAATTCAGATTATTCCGAATTTTACATATTTGATTTGCGTGCCAGGCGGCTTGGGCATAAGCTTTTCTGGGATACTGTGGATGGCAATCAGTTTTTCGAAGCGGGCTGTGGTATTTCTTACTCATTTATTCCTTTGAGTGAGATTAAATTTGACGAGACAAATGATGTATCTGCTTATGGTTGGGATATTAATGAGGAGGCCTCTGAGGCCGAATTGAAATTGTTGGATGATGTTTTGGAGAGTCTTGAGGCTGCGGATTGAGTAACTTGTTGTGACTCGAATGGGGTGTTTCTAGGTTGATTGCTAAATTACTAGGTTAACTATAGGTTAGCGGGCAGTTGGGGGAAAATGTAGGATTAAAACTCGGGACGTAGTTCAGATGGCTAGAACGCACGCATGGGGTGCGTGAGGTCGCAAGTTCGAGTCTTGTCGTCCCGAGTGTTAATCCTACAAAAGGGGGCCGTGAGGTCGCAAGTTCGAGTCTTGTCGTCCCGAGATAAAAATAACCGACGAGATGTCGTGTTGTATGTGCGAAGCACGTTCGCGGTAGCGTTTCAAAATTGACAGTTAGAAGTTAAAAAAAGGTTGGTATATCAACACCGACTTTTTTGGTCATCTGCAGGGGTATCTTTCCATTCAGAAACCTGAATCTAGACTTACAATCCGTAAGTTTTGTCACTCTTCTCTTTAAAACATATGCGTTTAGCCACAATTTCGCATATTCAAAAGAATTAAAACAACTGATGTGTTTTAATCTTTGCTCCAGATGGGAATTGAATCCTTCGATCATATTAGTTGTTACAGGTGCTCTTTTGTATCCTTGAAATGCTAAAAACTCTTCTTTACGCTTTTCAATATTTACAATGATTTGTAATTTCACTGGATCATTTTTGTGATATTCGTAAATTCTAAAAAGAAAGTTGTCAAAGTCCTGTGTAGATC
>WJKH01000038.1 GCA_014729235.1 Candidatus Dojkabacteria bacterium
GGATCAACCACTGTTTTAAAAAGACCATTTTTGCTTGATTCTCCCCACAAACCAGTAGGATCAATCATGGAAATTGGATTATTACCAACATAGATATATGGACTATCATATTGCTCCAATGAATCCACCACATGCCACCTCCCGATCGCCGGATCATAGTATCTAGCCCCATAATCGTAACAATCACTTTCCATCTCCATCATACACGTTATAAAGAACTCCATACAATATAACGGTGCAGTCAGATTTCAAATATTCTTCTATGATGGAATTGCATTATACAAAGAACGTTTTTTCAAAGTAAACTATTTGTTTTATTTATCAAATTGACAATTATACTAATCATTATATCCTTTTCTTCGGGACTACTCACTGCTATCATCAAAGTCAGTGCAACCAAGGCATTGTCTGCAATTCGTTTCATTCCTACATCATTATACAGTATTCCATTCCTATCGAGAAAATAAAGAAACAAAAATGCTGCAATTCTCTTGTTGCCGTCAGTAAATGAATGATTCTTAGTGACGTAATAGAGCAGATTCGCTGCTTTTTCTTCTACACTGGGATATAGATCTTTACCATCAAACGTCTGATAAATTGCACCTATTGAACTTTTAAAGGATTCATCCTTTTCCCTGCCAAACAATTCGCTATTGCCATGGACCTTTCGTGCTTGCCCAATTTGCTCGATTGCTTCTTCGTACTTTAATCTGTATAGTTCTTCCTCAGTTGTATCAGAGATTTTTAAGGATTGATAATCATATTGATCCAGGATATCAAGCGCGTAGGAGTAATCGGCAATAATATCCAAAAGGCCTTTTGTTTCTGCTCCTGTTAATTCTTTTGATCCGGCAGAATTTCTAATGATCCTGATTGTTTCCTGGAGTTCTATCAGTCGCTCATTTTTCTTTTCAAGAACCTGTTGGTTAATTGAAAAACCTTTGACCAGGTATTCACGAAGTACTTTATTGGCCCATATTCTAAACTGAGTTCCTCGCTTTGATTTTACCCTGTAACCTATCGAAATAATAACATCCAGGCTATAGTAATCAACAAGATATTTCTTGCCGTCGGAAGCAGTTGTTGCATTTTTTGCAACAACTGCATCTCTGTCTAATTCTTTTTCACGAAAAATATTTGATATATGCCTTGATATTACACTTTTATCCCTGTCAAATAAATCGACAAGTTGATTCAAATTCAGCCACACGGTATCTTTATCGATAGATACTTCTATCTGATTATCACCCTCTACCTGGTATATTTGAATTTCGGACATTACGATAAAGATAGTGATTCATTTTTGAAATTTCTTATTTATCCTACTCTTTCAGAATAGCTTACAGTCACCGCCTTGCGATAATGATTATAGAAGACAATATAAAGCGTTTAAGAGAAGACAGAGGCGTTAAACAGGCCGAGATCGCTGACCTGATCGACATGCACCACTCCAACTACTCCAAAATAGAAAACGGCCAGAGAGAAATCTCACTGGCCGCTGTAGATAAAATAGCAGAGTTCTTTAATATTTCAATTGACGAGCTCGTTCACATGGGCAACGATATCCCCAAAGAAATTAGCCTGGAAGACAAAACCACTGTTGAACAGGTTAAACTTATCCAGGAGCTCGACCCGGAAGAAAAAGGAATGATCTATAAAATGATCGAGACTTTCCTGACTAAGAAAAAATTCAAGGATTTCTTTAATAAGAATATTGCGGCGTTGTAATAAAATGCCGGTTAAAGATTAGATTTCTGATATTATTATCTTTTTAATTATCTTCCATTTGCCTTCATCCTTTTCAATAAACACTATTGCATTTTCTCCACCTCTTTCTTTAAACAGTAGAGTAAATTCTAAAATCCCTTCAGTAAGTTCCTTGTTAAATCGAACATCTGATAATTTTAAGTTGCCTAAATTCTGTTTTGTACTAAATTGATTCTCTTTTGAACTAAGTAATATCTTAATACCTGATTTATTAATACTCAGGGTTGTGTCTGGTTTAAAGTAGTTATAGCTTTTTGCTTCAACAAATTTATTAAAGTACTGATCTACATTTTCAAAACCGATAAGTTTTATAGTGGATTCTGTAACGTCCAACTCGTTTAGCTCTCCTATCTTTATATAAACTTGATCTACTGTATTGTTATCCTCAAGGCTTCCATTAGGTAATGGTATTACACCATAGTAGCGATTAATGTCAATTAAATCTTCTAAAATGTCTATGTAAAGATCCTTTTCAACTTGATCATCCTTAAAATTGCATGCGCAAGCAAACAATACGGTGCTTACTATCACAATTAAATTTCGTTTCATCTGATAAAAATTTTATTGTGCAACCCATTTTTCCCCATCCCAAGTATATGTGCCTTCTGGTAAGTCAGAAACACTATCCCATGCAGCTTGGTTCTTCTCTTTTTGCTCTTCAGTGTTTTCATTTTCCTCACTATGCCTCTTATAATATTCTTCTAATATTTCTTTAGCATCAGACAAAAAGCCAATATCCCTTCCATAAGCCCATCTTTCAAATGCATAGCCCTCTTCATAGTCTTTATCCACCCCATCATTTTCCCAATCTCCTAAATGAACATATTCATGTAAGAGTGTGGAAATTACCCAGAGTAACATTGCATCTGCATCTTCACTAGAAGCATTCTCCAAACTCTGGACAAATTCTTTATCAAGATATATTGTTCCTGGACTTGACTTTGAGTACATTCCTTGAGCATCCAATCCTCCAGATTCAAGGTCCTGTACGACAACAATTTTCGGCCCTTTACCCCATTGAAAATCGTTAGCAATTTGCGACGTTGAAAAATCACCATAGAACCTCAGACCCGTCATAATTCTATTATTCATTAATAGATTATCGATTGCTTTTTGAAGATAGAGAGCTAAACGTGCATAGTCTTGCGCATTATCTAATTCAAATCTTCCATCCTCATCTCTATACCTGATTGGATTATTAAAGCCATACCGATATGGTGTAAGATCCTTCCTAATTTCCAACATTGGATCCGGGCTATGCCACCTCCCAATCTGTGGATCGTAGAACCTTGCCCCGTAATCATACCAGTTTACGTCCATTTTTGAGCGTTCAGAGGATTTCCAGACACACCTCAAAGAAGGTTCATTTTCGGTCCTATGTGCAAGTCTCAGGCAGCCCATGGGGTTGATTATTACTCTAAATTAGCTTTTTTTCTTTTAATTGAGGGAGTTTAAATCAATTTTTATTTCCCAAAAAACACTAACAAGAAAAGAAGTACACTAATAAAAACTATAACTCCCTTCCAGGATAGAGCAGAAGCCTTGAAGCTAAATCCCAGGAAACGGATTTCTATTTTTTCTTTTTCTTTCATATTTTATCTTTACTATAAAATATAAATAGTCAGAAGGAGAGTAAAAGACTCATTTTCAGATAAAAACTTCTCAATTAAAAGAAAAAAATTCCGGTTTGTTTAAACAGACCACTGCATTTTTAACCACTTAGGCAACCTCCAAAGCCAGCGGGGGCAGGCAAGGTTTTTGGTGAAAAAAATTTTACAGGTTTCGTTAGCATCGAGGATCTTCATTTCCTGGATTATTCCCGGTTTAAGCGTCATAAAATTTTTTCTCCAAAACCCATCGGGCCTGACCTTGCGCGGGCTGGCCGGTGGCTTTATCTTTGCTGCCAGTGGTTAAAATGAAGCGGAGAAGCCAGGTTTAAGGGTGCCTGTCTGCAGCAATGGAGCGTGGGTCAGAAAGCGGGCAGGCCTGCGGGGCTATTTAACATAGTGCTATTA
>WJKH01000039.1 GCA_014729235.1 Candidatus Dojkabacteria bacterium
AAAGAAGAAATTTTGGAATACTTCAGAAAACGCAAAACTCAGACGACAATAAAGCCCAGTGCATAACAGCACCTAAAAAACATGGGGCAGTCAGTGGTTTCCGCAAGGTTCGTTCTTCGTGGCTACTTTTGTCATGGGGGGGATAGGAAAGAGCTCCGAAAAGCCCCACGTTTCTTAGCTGCCATCCGTTGTATGCAACCAATTAACCTAAATTATTAATGAATATGACAAAAATGAACAGATTACCCATTGTAATTAGCGTTCTACTTATAACGATAAGTAGTTGTAATAATGCTACTAATGAACCAGGAGCAGAACAAGAACAGGTTCAACAAAATAGTATTGAATCCATTAAAGAAAGGTATAACACCGATGTACCTGAAAAAATTTTGACGCCTGACGTTGTAGACACACGGATAGGAACGTTAAAATTCTTTGACGGACTCCCCTCAGATGAAACGGTGGATAAGGTCTATGATAATCTTGATTTTATGAGAGGCGTTGAAACCTTTCTCAATGGAATTCCGGCCACCTCGATAGAAGGTCTTCGATTAGGTAACCAGGAAGTAGGCGCTACAAAATCAAATCAAGTGGTCATTTTTGATGACCTGCTGGATTCAAATCCTCTTTTCCTAACTGGGAATACAAGTACTGTTTATGCTTTGGCATTCTTTAACCTCCAGGAAGATGGTCCTGTTGTGGTAGAAGTCCCGGCAGGTAGTGGCCCCGGAACGGTCAATGATGCATTCTTTAGATTTGTAGTAGATATGGGTGCCCCAGGTCCGGATAGAGGAAAAGGTGGTAAATACCTGATTCTGCCTCCCGGCTATGAAGGGAATGCTCCAGATGGATATTACATCGCAGAATCAACAAGCTATGTCAATTGGCTCGTACTAAGAGGATTTTTGGTGGACGGAGAACCTGATGCTGCATCGAAAATGTATCGCGATGGGTTGAAAATTTATCCCTTGAAAGATAAGGGAAACCCTCCTCAAATGCAGTTTATCAATGGTTCTGGAAAGGCGTTCAATACCATTCATGCAAACGATTACGATTTCTACGAGGAGTTGAGTGAAGTCATTCAAAGAGAACCTGTAAGCTTTCTGGACCCCGAATTGCGGGGTTTGTTTGCCAGTATAGGAATCCAGAAAGGGTTACCGTTTGACCCTGATCCAAGAATGCAGGAAATATTGAAAGATGCTGTTGAAGTGGGCAATGCCACAGCCCGCGCTATCGCATTTCGAACCCGGGAAAAAACCGCTGCAATTTTCGAAAACGGCCACTGGGAATCCGGATTTTTAGGAGGCAATTACCAATGGTTGAAAGAAGAAGGAAATGGCGGGCGTTATCTAGATGCGCGAACAAGATTTTTCTACATCGCTACGGTAAATACTCCTGCCATGGTTCTAAAAATGGTTGGAAGAGGTTCCCAGTATGCCATGGGAATTCTTGATTCTGAAGGAAATTATCTGGATGGCAGTAAATACTATACGCTTAATATCCCCGCAAATGTGCCTGCGAAAGATTTTTGGTCGGTTGTAATGTACGATCCACAGACGCGTTCAGAGCTACAAACAGACCAGCCTCTTCCAAGTGTGTCAAGCCAAAGGACGCCACTTGTGGAAAATGAAGACGGGTCTGTCACATTGTATTTTGGTCCAACTAACAAAGCCCCTGAGGACAAAAAAGCTAATTGGTTACAATCTGTACCAGGCAAAGGATGGTTTGTTTTGTTCAGGCTTTATGGCCCACTTGAGCCTTGGTTTGATAAAACATGGCAACCAGGTGAAATAACTATAATTGAATAAGTAGCATACAACAGAGTATATACGGCATTAAAACGGCCGTATATACTTACCGTTGTGCATAATTGAACAAAAAAAAGAAACAAGACCATTTTGAGTAAAAAACTATACATATCATTATTTTTCATTGCAACAATTTCTATCTTATATACTTCCTGTAGTACAAAAACCTATTTAGGAAGATTTATAAAATGGAGAGCCTCTGATATTGAAGACTATAAAAAGTTTCCAAAATATAAATTTGAGGCGTCTTCTAATCCCTTCTATTTTTTTACAAAATTAGATGAGAAACTCAATAATATTGAAGTGACCAATAGTAAGAATGAAAAAGTTGAATTATTGGACATTTTAAAAAATTCAGGAACAACTGCCTTTTTGGTCATCAAAAATGATACTTTAATCTTTGAAAAATATTTGAATGGTTATCAAAAGAACTCAATAAATACTTCTTTTTCGGTAGCAAAATCAATTACATCATTAATTACTGGAGTTGCAATCGATGAGAAACTCATCCAAAAAGTAAATGACCCAGTTGTAAAATATATTCCAGAATTGATTGGTACAGACTCTAGATACAAAAACGTAGTTATTTCTCAACTACTGGATATGCGTAGTGGCATTCAATTTAAAGACCACGATTTACCTTGGGGTGATAAACCAAAAGCTTACTATTCCCCAAATTTAAGAGAAAGAATACTCGAGTTACCACTTGAATATGAACCCGGAATAAAATTTAAATATAATTCTTACAATCCAATTCTAATTGGAATGATAATTGAAAAAGTTACAAGAGTTCCACCAGCAAAATACTTTGAGCAAAAACTATGGAATGAATTAGGAATGGAATACTCAGGTTCGTGGAGTTTGGATAGTAAAGAATCTGGTATGACAAAAATGGAAAGTGGACTAAATATTAGAGCAATTGATTTTGCTAAGTTTGGACGACTTCTATTAAATAATGGTAACTGGAATGGAAAACAATTAATTTCTAATAACTGGTTGAATTATAGTTTTTCTATTTCAGAGGAATACAAATTGTCAGAGTATTCTAATGATTTATTTTATCGAAATTTTTGGTGGATATACGCTAATAAAAAAGGAACTGATTATGAAATTCAAAGTATTGCTGGCACAGGACATTTAGGACAATATCTTTTCATTTACCCAAAAGAAAAAATTATCATTGTTAGAATGGGAAAGAGAAATAGGAATGTCGATTCTTGGAGAACTATATTCCAAGAGGTTGTAAATAAAATTGATAACAACCATGCACAATAACTAAGCATTCGTGTGGCCGATAGGCCTAACATGAATGCAATGTTGACAAATCCGGAGTATCTATGGGGAATGGGTTAAATATTGTTGAGGTAGAGAAAGCTTTTTAGTGAGCAATCAGATGACTTGCAACTAGGTGGTGACTGGTTCTTTATGTTTTAATCACTGGTATTGTCATTAAAAATTACTTCATTTTCTGTTTTTTCAGTGTTTTTAGATCCGCCTGC
>WJKH01000040.1 GCA_014729235.1 Candidatus Dojkabacteria bacterium
AGTTTTTCGACATCGTCGATTATTAGTGTGTTTACATTTGCCAAATCCAAACCGTTTTCAACAATAGTTGTACAAACCAGTATATCGATTTCCTTCCTGGCAAAACGCTGCATCACAGATGCTAAATGAGACGCCGCCATCCTTCCGTGCACAACATCTACTCTTTTCTGAGGAAATAGTTCTTGAATTTTCAGAGCTGTTTTATCTATAGTAGCAACGCGATTATGCAGATAGTATACCTGACCCTCGCGCACCATTTCCTTTGCAATTGCCTGCTGAACAATATCCCAATTAAAAATGTGAGATTTATTAATGATAGGCTTTCGACCTGGAGGCGGAGTTGCAATCACACTGATATCCCGAATACCCGAAAGCGACATATGCAAGGTACGAGGTATCGGAGTAGCAGTCATGGACAAAGTGTGTGCGTTCAGCCTTAAAGCCTTTATTTTTTCCTTGTGCTTGACTCCAAACTTCTGTTCTTCATCAATAACAATCAGCCCCGGAGTCTTTAATTCGATTCTATCGGACAGTAAACTATGAGTCCCAATTATAAGATCAATTTTCCCCGCAGCAAGTTTCTGAATTATCTGCTCTTGCGAAGACTTCGAAACAAGCCTGGAAATACTTTCGATAACATAATCTCCACAGTGAGAAAACCTCTCCTGCAAAACGGCTTTGTGCTGTTCAACAAGAACTGTAGTCGGAGCCAACATTACTGCCTGACAACCAGCATTGATTGCAGCAAAGATTGCTCTAGCCGCTATCTCAGTTTTACCAAAACCAACGTCCCCAATTAAGAGCCTATCCATAGGGACTTTCTTCTTCAAATCCTCAGCAATAACCTTACTTGCCATAACCTGATCTTCTGTATCGTCATGCTCAAAACTTTGTATAAACTCATCATACATTCTCACATCATCTGAGCCTTTAATAAGTTGTGGAGCTTTTACCAGCTGCCTCATTGAGTAAAGCTGAAGCAGCTCTCTGGCAATTTGATCAGTATCTTCCTTAACAGACTTCGTCGTTCGTTTCCAGCTTCCTCCACTAAGCTTCGTAATTTTAGGCTTGACTTTTTTCCCACCGAGAAATTTTGCCAGCTTCCTGGCCGCTTTATAGGGCACAAGCAATCTATCATTATCAGCATAACTAATTACCAGATAATCAAATCCATTCTTCCCCTTTTCGATCCCTGAATATATTCCAATTCCGTGATCCTCATGAACAACATAATCCCCGATTTCAATCTTTCCAAAGAAATCCTTTGCATTCTCATCAACTTCAACCTGCCCACTAATTTCATATTCAGTCAAAAACATGATTTTCGATGTGGCAGATATGAATCCTTTTCTTGGCACATTCCCGATAGCAATGATATCCCTATCGCTAATTACTATATCAAGTATGTTATTTATCTTTTTAACAGGCTTCCTTCGCCGAGACTGGGCCACAGAATTTAACTCATTTTGTTCTATCAAGATCTTAACTTTATATCCTCGATCCGCATACTCAGAAACCAGCCGCTCTAAAGCCTTTGAGTTTCCGCATACATAATCTCCGCCCGGAATCACTTTGATATCTAAATCCAAAAATTCATAACTTTCTCTAAGTATTTCCCTGTCTTCTTTACGAAAATATTCCTTATCGATATAAACTATCGGAATTTCCAATCGCTCGCTTTCAAGTTCATTTCCAATATATCTTTTGAAATGAGCTCTTTTTGAGCTCTCTATAGATCCATTGTCATGGGAAGATCTACTTGGAAAGTCGATTCTCTCAGCCTTTTTGATAGAATGTCTTAACTCCGGATCAAGCAAATCAATTGACTCAATCGATTTATCATAAAAGCTCAGCCTTATGAGGCTGTTATACCCGTCAATCCAGGCTATAACCACATCACCATATAGTGAAAATTCTCCAGGTCTCCACACCCTGCTGACCTTTTCATACCCAAAATCTGTTAATTTGTCACTTAGATTGGATATAGAGTACTCTTTTCCTGATAACACACTGAAGAATTCTGTCTTTTGGCCTGATTTCCAAGCCCGAAATGTCTCGCTATCATCAAATTCCAAAACCTCAACCCTTTTCTTAAGTCTGTGCCCAATAATCTCAGCCGCAAGTTCGACAAAAAGAGTGTCAACGCCAGTTAGGATAATTGGATTTTTCAAGCTGCAGGATTCCCCTTTGAGAATAATACTCTGAGATATTTTCTGAATCCCGGATTCGGCCATTTTACCTCCTTTTTAGATTCATCTCAGAAATGATATCGTCAATATTCGTATACAAAGTGACCAGCTCATCCTCAGAAAATTTTTGCAAGACGTACTTTTCCCCAGGGATTCTGGCACCATCCGTGTTATTTGGCCGATTATCAATCCCGATTCTGATGTGAGTCAAATCTGAATGCCCAAGAGCCTTAATAACATCATTCACGCCATTATGATCACGCGGCGACTTTCGTTCAGATATCTTGTGCTTTCCAAGCTCAATATCCAGATCATCATAAACAAGAGTAAGTTCACGGCTGGCCACACCATACCGCTCAGTTAAATTCTTTACTGCTATTCCCGACAAATTCATCATTGTTGCAGGCTTGGCCAGAACATATGTTTTATTCCCCGCTGTTAGCTTGTTTACAGAAGACTTCAGATACTTGTCATTTTCCCAGCCTGCGGCTTCAAATCCAGATTTAACAAGTTTTAAGGCTAAACGTTTGACAAAAATAAAACCGGCATTGTGCCTGGTATTTGCATACTTATCTCCAATATTGCCCAGCCCGACTATAAGCCTTGTTATTCGCATCTTTGCGCTTCGACTAAAATTTATATTTTAACTGTATTTTCAATCCCAAATTCGTTTTTAACCTTCGATACACACTGTTCCTGCAAAACAAACATTTTTTCCGAGCTATCTAACTTGCCTGACTCATTTCTCGTGAAATATCCCTTGTGATCATATCCAAGTATATGTAAAACTCCGTGGATTATCAATCGAACAGTCTCAACAGCTTTAGCTTCTTTTTTGTCAGCGATTTTCAAATACTCAGGACTTAGGTAAACTTCCCCTATAGTATTGTCGCTATTGTTAGGGTAACTAAATGACAAGACATCCGTAGGCTTCCTTTTGTTCCGAAATTTCAAGTTTAAATCCCTAATTTCTTCAGGACTTACAAAAACTACGTTTATTACCCCACTCTGAGGAGATTCTTTCATTTCATCAGTAGCCGGACACTCAGTCAGGGCTTTCTCTAAAGCTTTTGTCAATTCAGATGGATCAATGCCTGCAAACCAGTCCTCTGCCCGTGAAAAGTTATGAAATTCTAATGAAATTTGAGACATGTTTTGATTAGCTTTTTAACTGCCTCTCCACAATTGCTTTTACCAGGGAGCCATCAGCCTTTCCTTTAAGCTTTCCCATCGCAGCACCCATCACTCTTCCCATATCGCTCATTGACGTCGCTCCTACAGAATCAATAACCTCTGAAACAACTTTCTCGACTTCATCTTCTCCCATTAGTTTAGGCAGGTATTTTTCAAGAACTTTCATCTGAGCAGCATCTCTCTGGGCTAAATCCTCACGATCACCTTTCTTAAACTGTTCAATAGAGTCTTTAAGTTTCTTAACCTGTCCGCGGATTATCTCAATCTCCTGCTCTTCCGATAATTCACCTTTCTCAATTTCAGCATTCTTCAAATCAGCAGCTACAATCTGGAGAATACCAGCCTTGTCCTGGTCCTTGGCCTTGATTGCGACAAATGTATCCTTTTTTATCTGTTCAACTAATGACATTTGGGAAATTTAATAATTTACTTTTCGGTAACTAGATATTCTGAAATCTGGAGTTGTACAAATTACACCCTGACCTTAATAAAGCGGAAGTTGAAATCTGTATATATAGCTTATCACAAGACAATTTTTATTTTCTATTTGTCGCTCGGCGCTTGGCAGCTCTTCTCCGACGCTTCATTTTCTTCCAAATGCGGCGTTTTTCAATCTCAAGCTGAGATTTCTTTATCCGATAGACTTTATTGCGAAAATCCTCAAGAATTCTTTCACGCAAAACCTCACGGTGCAGCCTCCGAAGAGCACTATCAATATTTTCGTTTTGGTGCACGATTACAGCCACAATTTTTGATAAAAACAATTAATCAATCGAACTGGGAAAGAATTATACATCAAGTTTAACTTTTTGTCATCTTTCTTTCAAATCTCTTTCTATTTTGTGCAATTTTCTCTTTTTCAGCCGCTTTCTCTTTTCTTGCTCTATTCCTGGCACGTCTCTGCTCAAACTTCTCGATTTTATCAGGAACTTCATTCAAAGCCCATTTTAGCTCAAAAAGCCCTTTCTCAAATCTTCCAAGTGACTTGTATATAATTCCAAAAATTACTAACAGCAATCCCAGCCCAATCTTTGAAGCTGTAGAATCAAATAATCCTGTGTCAGGAACCTCATCTGGCTCATCCCTCTCCTCACCTACTTTCAAATAAGCCACACAATAATCTCCATCGCATTTATCATCAGTAGTGAAACTGTTGGAAAGAACTCCCAAGTCACTTCCACTGACATGTGCAGGATTGGAAGTACACCACGGATCGCCGGTATCATCATAAACACGGGTAAAAAACATAATTCCATACTCGTCAATATCGTCACGATCAAATCTTGAACTAATAGCTGAATTTTGCATAAGCTGATCAGCTAAAGCGTTAAACGTTGTCCCACCCGAACTTGCCGTACAATCGTTTCCACTACCGCAATCACTTGAATATACTACCCATACAGCACCGGCATTTCCATCACGATAAAATGAGTCAGGCTGCCCACCGATTGTAAAAACCAATTCAACCTTATCAGGTCCCCCATCAGGATCTCGACCTGTTGTGGAGACAGATACAGAATCATCATCTAAAACAGTCCATTTATCGCCTCCAGGATTACTGTTTCTGCCATTTACAGACAGCCTCAAACACCGTGGATCACCTGTTTTAACCTCGCAATCCCAATCTAGATCTCGATAATCTACCGTCCCATCACCATTTCTGTCCTCACTAAAACTGCACTCCTTGGTAGACATATTATCTGAGCACCACTCACCATTGTCACCTATCCACACAATTACAAACGCTCCATTTGGGGCATTGCTATCGCACTGGATTGTAGAACACCAGTATTCCTCATCATATGATACGCTTCCATCTGTGTGTTTATACATCTTTTCATTACTTTCAGTGCAGGAAGTGTCCTTCCCCCGGCAATAATAACAGCCTGGCCAATAGCCACACTCGTGAGGATCTACTCCTTCACATGCAACATCACACCTATGTCTGTTACAAGAGCCTTCACAAGTACCGCAATCCCCGTCAGATCCGGCAACACACCTCTCATCACACCCTCCATTGCAGCCTTCAATCCAAGCATCGCCCTCTTCACAAGGACACTCTTTCTCTGCATCCGAGCATTGCTGACAAGCACCAGCTACACAAGCGTCATAGCAATCACACCAAGTTGCAAAAGAATCATCTCCCTCACAAGCATTTCCCTGGGTATCCGGACAAGGATAATCTTCTTCATACCCTGCAGAAGCATCTTCTTCACTTAATTGACTTGCCTGGTTTACACGCCATACAAGAAAGCCTATCAAGCCGCCTATTATGACCGACGCCACAACTGCGATAATAACTATTTGTTTTTCATCAAGTTTGATTTTTGCCATAT
>WJKH01000001.1 GCA_014729235.1 Candidatus Dojkabacteria bacterium
GAAATCTCCATAAACTCCTCCTTTGTTATTTCCTTTCTTTCCTCCATAGTAATATTCATCTCCAATTAAAAGGTATGGGCATGCAAATATTTGAGATAAAACCCAAGGGTTATCCTTTAATAATTTATGCCAAAACTTTTCGTTATTTTTATGGGATTCTAAGTTCGAATCCCACTCTCGAACTAATTTTTCAAGTTTAGTAAGGTTAAGATTTTGCAGGAATATTGATACCTGTGTGGGATCTAATTGCGCTAAGGCTTGCAGCATTTGTTCATTTTCGATTTTTGACACAGCTTCAAGTATTTTTACTATATTTTTGTCTGCCCAAATGAACGTGTTCTCTCCAGAACTTATCCCATGTTTACCATACAAATCTTTTAGTAATCCAAGGTTATCTAATAATGTCAATATCTCTTCAGATTTAATTTCGAGTTTCAAACCTTCTCCAGATTTTAATTTACTTGCATACAACTCAGGATCTATATAATCTTCCCAGTCGTTATTACTACCTTTTCTCTGATAAATGAATGTCCCTTTTACGCAAGCATTATTATCTTTTTGATTATCTATTAGGAGAGGGCGGAAGATTAGTCTATGTGATTGATTTTCTCTGAGGATAATATCACTGACCTCTGCTACATTGTTATTCCAGGTTTTAGATTTAGTTACGAATGTTTTCATTTTTCTTCCTCTCTGCCAAATTATCTTCAATAAACTCATTAAAATACTTCTTCGGAATTCGATACCCATTACCAAGCTTAACCGCCTTCAACTTTCCAGACTTAATGTAATTCAAAACAGTTTGCCAATGGATTTTTAATAATTCGGAAACTTCTGCGACTGTATAAACACCCTCTTCTGATTTCTTTTTCATATTTTTACCGTATAAACTAGACTAAGTAATTATAACTTACAAAAATGATTCGTGCAAATAATTAAGCCTTTTGGTAAAATATAAATGATTGCTTATCGATTGTTACTGTGCAATAAGAAGCAATCAGTATTTTGTAAATTTAAAATGCGTAAAAAGGCTTACTCCTCCTGCCTCATTAATGATATACACGGAGTGATTGGGTGGACGTCTTCGACCTCCACCCAATCACTCCCTCGACTACGGTTACGTGTGTGAGGGGAAAATGAGTGAATTAGTGTATAATTTATTCGGCAGGAGTCTGGTAGCAGTAATGAATTTAATCAATCATTCTAATTATGAATATTAAAACAGAGTTTAAAAAGATTGGAATATTCTATGTAATGACAATTTTGTATTGGATATCTATTGGCTTAATGGCTGGGTATTGGACTCTCTATTATAATGAAACAGGATTTTCTTTAAGTGAGATATCCTTAATACTTCTTATGTACCCCATTTCTGCTTTTCTTTTTGAAATCCCAACAGGAGTTTTGGCTGATATGTTTGGGAATAAAATATCTGTATTTCTTTCCTATCTTTTCACTGGTTTTACATTTCTGGGTATAGTCTTTTCTGGAAATAATATAGTTTTAGTATGTATTTTCTACTTTCTTGCAGGAATATCATTTACTTTAGAAACTGGTGCTTTAGAAGCTTGGTTTGTAGAGTATATGAAGAATGAGGACATTGAAAAGTTTTCTGACAGATTGTTTGGTAGATGGGGGAGTATCGGGCAAATAGGTTTTATTATTGGAACTTTCATTAGTGGTGCAGTTTCGGCTGTTAACGTTAGATACAATTTTATTTTATCGGCAATTTTTATGTTGTTGCTTTCGATTATAGTTTTAATTTGGGGTAAAAACTATACCAAGAAATCCACCATTGATTCTGGAAAAGAAGATGAAAAAATTCATTCCTTAATTAAAGAAGGGTTTGAAAAAGGTAGAACAGGATTTAAAGAAATATTTAACAATAGAAATTTAAGATTTTTGCTTATAGGAATTATTGTACTCTCATTTGCTAATGCAATAGTATACAATTCATATCAGCCTTATGTTGTAGAACTAGGGCTTTCAGAAAGCTTTCTCGGCTATTCTCTTACAGTAGCTGGTTTAATATCATTTATATTACTTAATTTCAACGAAAAAATAGTTAAACTTTTTGGAGGTAACAGGAAAATACTCTTTATTTCAACAATTATATTAGGAGTCAATATATATTTGCTATCTTCTATTAGTAATGATGTAATAATTTTCATAATATTGATCCTGTATACTTTATCATCTGAGTTTTGTCGGGAATATTCACCAGCTTACAGAAGTATTTTTAATAAGAATTCCAAGGATGAGATTCGTGCAACAATGATTTCCTCTGGTTCGTTTCTTATAAAAGTAGCAGATTTAATTGGGATAGGAGTTTTAGGCTTGTTAAGTAGAATGATTGCTGTTAAATATCTAATTGGTACTGCAGGAATAACTATAGTTCTGGGTGCTTTTTTCTATCTATTTATTCAAAAGCGGAAAATTAAATAAAAATTTCCAATATCTCAACCTCTCCAAGTGTTCGAGAATCGACCCGCCGTCTCCTGTTTGATCATAATTCACTCATAAAAGTTGCAAGCTACCAAGAATAATGATAATCTTGTCTGACTAAATTTTTAACCAAAATCAAAATGATCATATTTAACCTAAAGACCTACCCCACAACAACAGGAAAAATGTTCGTTGAAACTGCTGAAGATATAATACAAGCAATAAGCGACATCCCAGCTATTCAGGACCATGTTTACGTTTGTCCGACGCAAACAGATTTAAGCAAGGCCGTTCTGGATTTTCCTGAACTTAATATCATTGCTCAACACGTGGACTTTATGAGTAGCGGCAAAACCACAGGCTGGACACCCGTAGAAGTTCTAAAAGACCTAGGAGTTGAGATGACACTGCTAAATCACAGCGAACATCGAGCAGCTTCAATAGAATTATTAAAAGAACATGTTAAGTTTGTACAAAATTCCGGAATCAAAGTACTGGTTTGCTGCGAAAATATTAATGAAGCCGAACTTTTACTCGAAGCAGAGCCATACGCTATTTCATACGAGCCAGCACATTTGATTGGAACCGGAAAGTCATTAACCCGCGAGATGCCAGAAGCAGTTACTGAGTTTGTTGATCTCGTTAAAAACAAGGCTCTTCCAATTATTGGAGCCGGAATTGCTGACGGAGAAGATGTTAAGGCCGGAGTTGAACTCGGGGGCAAGGGATTTTTGATTGCTTCACGTTTTGCTAAAGCAGATGATAAAGTCTCCAAAACAAAAGAGTTTGTAAGTGTTTATACCGATTAGTACAGCAGTAGTGGTTCAGCAACTGTGTGAAATCTATTTCCCCGCAAAACTTTGGGGGGAATTGTGCATTATTACAATCTGTGGGCAATTTTTAGCAACGCATTTTGTCCTTTAACCCTGACTTTTTAACTAATTCGAGTTGCGAAAATCAAAAATCAATAGAGCAGTAACTTTTGAATTTCGAGTTGAGAAAGAAGACTGCAGTTGAAAACCAGGCCCAGCTAACAGTTTTAAGCTGCGTCGGGGTGCGGGGAAAAATGATCCATACCATTGAAAAAGTCCTTGTCGCCTTTTCACGCAGGATTATTTCTTAACTCACTTTGTATTTGCAATATTAATTTGAATCTCTTGATAATACCTCACATCCCAGGTATACAAGTCTGTAGCTAGAAAATCCTCAATAACCTCTTTGGGGTCCTGCTGCAAACCCTTTACTGTGGCGTGGCCATACTGTCCAACACTATCCTGTGGAGGATACATCACTACAATTTTCTTTGGATCTCCGGCGTATGCATAAGCAAGCCCTCGGAAAATCGATTGTTCAAAACAGTAACCTACATTCGCACGAGCCAATTCAGAAAGTGATATTGGATTTTCTGCATCCGTCTCAGACATCTTGCGACTGTAATCAAAGGACTCAATATTAAGAGCAGAAAAGTTTTCCTTTGAGAAATTGTATAACTTTGATGAATCATCTGCATATCCGGCACCTTCCTCAATTAATGCTATCAAGAAAGGATCCGATAAATCAATAAGCAAATTTTGTTCATCAGCAAGGAATAGCAGCTCGCTCTCAGATTTATACAAGACCTTCACAGGTTCAAACTCAGGGTTAGGATTCTCTGTATACTCAACTTGACCCTCTACAATTTTAACATCATAATTCTTAACTTCAATTTCCAACTTTGGGAATGAGTGAGGTGTAGCCTCTTCCACTGAATCCCCGCCGTATTGATTAAGGTTTAGTATAAATCTGTAACCCAACAGAACTAAACCTAAGAAACAAGCAATTATAGAAGCCCCAATTATTATTCTTTTCTGTATATTCCTATTGTCCATCATTAAAAGATTATGAAGGACTTGTATAAAACGGTTTGCAACCCCGAATTGAACCCGTGCCCAATTTTTCGCTACAAAGATTAAAATATTAACACGCTCTACCTCTCAACACCCCTTTGTATCCGCTACGCAGTCTGACTAGAAAGGCCTATTTTTCTCGCTTCACCAACTCAGCCATATATTCAAGCAAAGGTTCCTTGAGCTCATCACGCACCATAGCAAACTCCAGAGTCGTTTGAATAAATCTCAAAGGATCCCCTGTAGTCATCCACTTACCATCGATTGATTTAACTAGCACTTTCCCGACCTGTGCTAACTTATCAATACCATCTGGGAACCATATTTCATCATCCTTACCGCGTTTATCAGTACCTAAGTGCTCAAAAATTCTAGGGGAACACACATATCGTCCAAAAGAAGCTAGATCTGAATATTCTTCCCCAGTATCAGGCTTTTCTATCAGGTTATCAAGCTCTTCTTCAGATCCTTCCTTAAACTTAATATTCGCATATCTACTTAATTCAGATTTTGGCATCTTCTGGGCAGCAATCACGGCATCACAGTCACTACGCTCAAAGACATCTACCAACTGCCTCGTAATAGGAACTTTTGAACTCAAGGTTAAGTCATCGCCGTACATATAACAGAAGTTACTTTCACCAAGAAATGGTTTTGCAGCCAACAAAGGAGCGGCATTTCCATACGGCAAATCTCTGTGCTGCCGAGTAAAAGCAATGTTGGCGAGCTGAATAGATTTTCGAATTTCTTCAAGTTTATCAAATTTTCCGCGTTCTTCAAGGTAAGATTCAAGCTGCACCAATGAATCAAAATGATCCTCGATTGGGTCGTTACCATGACGCGTAACAATTATGATATTGCGTATGCCCGAACTTACAATCTCTTCAACAATATACTGAATAATTGGAGTATCTATCATTGGGAGCATCTCCTTGGGAACACTTTTCGTCGCAGGCAAAAATCGAGTGCCATAACCTGCCGCAGCAATTACGGCCATAGTAACTTTCTTGCTATTATCCATTAGCTATTGGATTTGAAAATTTATATGGAATTTTGTGTGCCCAGATATTAGAACTTAATTCACTATAAGTCAAATCGGAAATTTCGTAATAAACTTACTCCTCAAAAATCCTATCTTAATAGGTTCTATCGAAATTTTTATCAATATCCTCTATCACAAGTTTCCAAACAACAGATCTGCCGTGCGGACAACTATACGGATTTGAACATTTAATCAGATTTTTCACTAATGACAGAATTTCATCAGAATGAAGGCTCTGACCCGAACGAATACTTGTGTGACAGGACATAGTCGCAATAATGTCTTCCTGGACCTTTTCAGATGCGACATCAATATCTCCCAAATCTTCAGCACCGTCAAAAATTTCACGGAATATCTTTCCTATATCAGCTCCAGAAATATCTGCAGGGAGAGATTTAACTTTGACAGTCTGGCCTTCAAAATCCAGCTCAAAACCCGACTTTTCGAAGAAATCTGAAGACTCCTTTAAAAATTCTATCTCGGCCGGACTAAACTCAATCTCTTCAGGAACTAAAAGGTGCTGTGTATTCTTTACCTCATCACTCAGACTGCTTTTTAAATGCTCAAAAGTAATCCTCTCAGCAGCAGCATGCTGATCAATTACCCACAACTCACTTTCAAACTCAACTAAAATATACTTATTAAAGATCTGGCTAATACTTTTTATCTCTGATACCGCTCCATCCATTGATTCCAATGCCTTTTCTGAAAACTTTAAACTATTTTGCACATCAAAAGTTGAAAGCCGTTTGTTAAATTTCAATTCTCTTAGTTTACCCGAATTCGTTTTAGAATAAGAAGCCCCAGCATTACCACCATCTCTTAGAAAATCCGGCTTGCCTGAACTGCGAGTTCTAAGCCTCCTAAAACCGATATCTTTCTCACTGTCAGATGTAGAATAGCCACCGTTAGTTTCCAATGAAACTTCGCGCTGGAGAGCCTTTTGAATAGCCTGTTCAACGGCACTATACACCCTGTAAGGATTAATAAAACGAACCTCTTCTTTGCGCGGATGGACATTTACATCCACAAGTTCAGGTTTAATTGTAAGTGAGATCAAAAAAGGGACTTTTTCACCATGTGGAATATACCTAGAGAAACCCTGTAGAACTGACTTTACAATTCCTCGATCATAAACTGGCCGCTTGTTAACATAAATGTACTCATGGTTTGTTTTTTTAGTGTGAAATTTGGGAAGTGACGCCAGACCGCCAACTTTAATACCCTGCCCATCATAAAAAAAATCAATCATTTCTTCCGCCCAATCATTCTTCATCACCTGGGAAACTCTATTTGTGTGTAAACTGTTCGGGAGACTTCCCTTAATATCAGGAAGATTAAAAACCTGTTTCCCATCCTTTTCCAGAGTAAAATGAATCTCCGGATGAATCAAAAAGTAATTAGTCAGCGTTTTCAAAATATGTCGATACTCTGTTGCAGGTGTTTTTAAGTACTTTTTACGCGCAGGAATATTGTCAAAGAGGTCTTCAACCCGAATCGTTGTACCCTGCTGATGTGCCGTTTTCTCAGGCTTGGGAGAATCCTCATCAGCATTCATAAACCTTATCTTGTAGGCAAATTCGCTGTCTGAATGTTTTGAGATCGCCGTCACCTCGCTCACAGACTGAATCGTCGCAAGCGCTTCTCCTCTAAATCCCATTGTCATCAGATCATTTAAATCCTCAATCTTTGTAATTTTGCTTGTTGTATGTGATTCAAAGGCTGTTGCTAACTGATCTTTCGGAATCCCAATTCCATTATCTTGAACTTCAATTAATTTTGCACCTCCATCTTGAATCTTTATCTGAATATTTTTGGCCTGTGCATCAATTGAATTATCTATCAATTCTTTTACTACTGAAGCTGGTCTCTCGATTACTTCCCCGGCAGCTATTTGATTAATTAGTTCCTGTGGTAATTTGATTATTTGCATAGCAACATGTTATCAGGACAAACATAATATTTCAACAAGAATTATGATACAATTTGAGACAGTTAAGTTCTACTAATTTAATTTGAGTTAAATCTATTATGGCAAGCAAAAAAACAAAGTCCTCTAAAATTGAGGAAAAAGCATCAAACAAAGAGATTGAAAAAACAAAGTTACAGGAAAATGGAAAGACACTAAGAGTTATATTAATAGTAGCCCTGGTTCTACTTGTTCTATCAAGTCCATTGTGGCTTTGCGGAGGCTGCGGATTACTTGCAGCACTTCTCCCTGAATCCGAGACAAGTACAACTACATCTAAAAAAGTTTACCCTATTGGGGAAACGGCAAAAGCAGGAGATGTATCATTTAAAGTCACAAAAGTTGAAGATCTCGGAAACAGTGTTCAACCGGAATGGGGAAATCCTATTACAACCAATGGAAAATTCATTCGAGTAGACTATCAGATTGAAAATTTATCCTATGAGAGCCAATACCCCCCAGTACTAAAAGTTCTTGATTCTCAAGAAAGAACATACGAAGAGTCAGGTAAAAAATTCACTATCCTTTCATTTGGAGATGAAGTTGAAATATTTGAAGAAATAAGCCCAAATGTTAAAACTGACTACGCGACCATATTTGAAATCCCTGAAGATGCGGTTGGTCTTGAGCTGAAAGTCTCTGACTTTGGTTTATTCCCTACAAAATATGCTTACTTTGATCTAGGCCTGTAAGAGCCTCAAGACCATAATGTTGTTTAATGTGGCCTCGCCACAGGCGAGGCCACATCATCACATCCCCACTAAGCATCTTTTTCCCTGGAACATAAACTTCCCCTCCATTACGGACGGAGAACTCCCGCTTGATCAGAACCAATCGCCGTTGCCCTCGCAATTAGAATGTGGGAATTATCACTCATCAATTGAAAAATGATATAATTCAGAAAATGACAAAGAAAAAACCAAAATACTCAATTCAAAACGAAACGTATACACTACGGGCAAAATACAAGCCTTCGCCCGATCAGGAAAAAACGATTACCGAAATATCGAACAATTATAAAAGCAGCAAAGATAAGCAAGTGCTGCTCGGCGTTACGGGTTCAGGAAAAACATTTGTCATGGCAAATTTGATAGCCAGACTTGAAAAGCCAGCACTAGTGCTGTCACATAATAAGACCCTGGCAGCACAGCTGTTCGAAGAGTTCCAGGAGTTCTTTCCTAAAAATGCAGTTAGATATTTTGTTTCCTATTATGATTACTATCAGCCGGAAGCGTATGTACCGTCAAAAGACATGTATATTGAAAAGGAGGCTGATATAAACAAGCAAATCGAGAGATTTCGAATGTCTGCGATGAATTCAGCGGTCTCCAGACGCGATACGATTATAGTGGCCTCTGTGTCATGCATTTATAACATTGGGGATCCGTCCAATTACGAGAACAAAACGATTACGCTTTCAGTCGGTCACAATATCTCAATCTCAACTCTCTCAAGAGAGCTATCGTTTATGCGGTATGACAGGCTGGGGGAAGACTTTCAGCCTGGGAAATTTCGTGTAAAAGGTGATGTTTTTGACATTTTTACTCCATATCAGGATTTTCCTGTAAGAGTAGAGTTTTTTGGTGACGAGATAGAGAGAATCTACTATTTTGACTCAATTACAGGCCACAATCTCGGGGATATTAAAGAAATTGAGATTTTTCCGGGAAAAAACTTTATATTTGAGACGGATATCATTGCGAAGGCCGTCAAGAAAATCAAGGATGATCTCCAAACAAGAGTAAGATTTTTAAAAAATATCGGTAAAGAGCTGGAAGCTCAACGCCTAGAACAGAGGACAAAGTACGATATTGAGATGCTTGAACAAGTGGGTTACTGCAAGGGAATGGAAAATTACTCTATCTATTTCGAAGACCGTAACGAAGGCGATCCTCCATATACCCTGCTCGATTATTTTCCTGAGGATTATCTGCTGTTCGTTGATGAATCACATATGACCATTCCTCAGGTCAGAGGCATGTACAATGGAGACCGTGCCAGAAAAGAGGTCTTAATTGAACACGGATTTAGACTGCCAACAGCCAGGGACAACAGGCCTCTAAATTTCGCTGAATTTCAGAAAAAACAGGGCGGGAATGAAGAAGCTCCGAAAGGAGGAACTATTTATGTTTCCGCAACGCCCGATAATTGGGAAATTGTTGACAGCAACAAAACTGTTGTAGAGTTGCTGACCAGGCCAACAGGCCTACTTGATCCAAAGGTTGAGGTTCGTCCTACCAAGAATCAAATTGATGACGTTATAAACGAAGTACAAGATGTAATAGCTAAAAAGCAGCGAGTTCTGATAACTACTCTAACAAAGAAAATGTCTGAGGACCTTTCATCATACCTCAGAGATGTCGGAATAAAAGCCTATTATTTACACTCAGATATTGATACAGTTGAGCGGGTTGATATTTTGAGAGATTTGCGTCTCGGTGAGTATGATGTACTGGTTGGAATTAACCTTTTACGGGAAGGGATTGACCTGCCGGAAGTTTCACTTGTGATCATACTCGATGCTGATAAAGAGGGATTCTTGAGATCAAAAACCAGTCTCGTGCAGATTATGGGACGGGCAGCTCGACACCAGGAAGGCAGAGTTCTTTTGTATGCAGACACTACCACAGAAAGTATGAAATATGCTATAGATGAAACTAATCGCCGCAGAGAGTACCAGGAGAAATATAATAAAAAACATGGGATCACTCCAACCACTATTGAGAAAGCTATTCGTGATAGACTTGTTGAGAAAGAGGAAAGCGAAGAGATTCAGGACGATATTGATTATAAAAAGTGGATTGAAGAAGCTCAGCCCCCTGAAAGTGAAATTAAACGTGTGATAAAATCACTGTCAGAAAAGATGAAGATTCACGCCGAGAATTTAGAATTTGAAAAAGCAGCTCAACTTCGTGATAGAATCAGTCAGCTGAAAGATTTAAAATAAACTACTGCCAATATGAATTTACTCAAATCACCCAAATGCTCGGTCTGCAACAAGCAAATTTCGTATAAGTTTCGGATTTCTCCAACTGTGGCTTCCACTCCGAAATCAGAAAAACAGTTTGGTCCTGAACGACTATATTGCTTGAATCATTTCTTTGCTGAACTAAAAAAGATTCTTAGCCCGATTAACTTTGGTTTCACTTTCTGTGAACCTGTTCATCCGATAAACGGGCTTGATAAATTTTGCCAGAGCTTTTACTATACCCCCGAACACATGCCAAACCATGGTTTTAGCCAGGAGGATGTCCTCGACACACAGAAATTGCTTGCTAATATTCCCGATCGCAAAATTTTCTGGATTGACGCAAATATGACTTTTGATACTGTAATTCCTCCGTTATTCAAAGAAAAGAATATTGCGCATGAGGTCCAGACTCAGGATGAATTCTTGATCCGCATGCGAAATATTTTTGCTCCTGAACACCTGCCAAAATCCGGTGAGTATGAAATTAATATCCCCTACGACAGAGCAGGTATTTATGTCTACTATAATTATCTTTAATCAAAATGAGCAACACAAGTATGAACAAATGGAATCTAAAAGAGTATTATCAATCTGTCAAAGATAAACAAATTGATGAAGACTTTGAAATCGTCAAACAACAAAATGAAAAATTCATTAAAAAATGGAAGAATCGCAAAGATTATCTGGAAAATCCTGAAATTTTAAAGTTAGCACTTGATGAATACGAAAAACTAGAATCTGACTATGGCGTTTCAGGAAAACCCGGTTACTACCTCGGGCTCAAAAGTTACCTTGACCAGGATGACCTTGAGACAAAAGCCAAATTGAACTCAATCCACCGGCAGGCAATTAAGCTGTTAAACGAGATTGAGTTTTTCGAGCTAAGACTGTCCAAAGTCTCATCCACCAATCAGAAAATTTTCCTGGAGTCCAATAAACTTAAAGACTACAAGCATTTTCTCGAAAATCTTTTTAAGAACGCAAAGTATTTGCTCTCCGAACCTGAAGAGAAAATCATGAATATTAAAAGTAAAACCTCTCATTCAAATTGGGTGTCAATGGTTAGTCGATTTCTATCAAAGGAGGAGCGAAAGGTTCTTGATGAAGACGGAAAGGTAAAAATTAAAAATTTTGGCCAGATTATTGGTCTAATGAACTCACAACAACAAAAAGTGCGTGACAGCGCGGCACAAGCTTTTCACAAGATTAATACGGATTATGCAGAAGTAGCGGAAAATGAGCTAAATTCAATCTTTGAAAATAAGCAGAACAATGATGAGATCAGAGGCTATGATTATCCTGAGCAGTCAAGACATTTGGCAGACGACATTGAGACTGAAATTGTAAATACTATGGTTAGCACTGTTACAGATAACTTTCAGATTCCTCAGAATTATTACAAGGCGAAAGCCAAGCTCATGGGTAAAAGAAAACTGAAATACCACGAACGAAATGTTCCATACGGCAAAAACGAAAAGAAATATAGCTTTAAAGAGGCTGCTGAACTAATTTCAGATGTTTTTCACGGGTTGGATCCAGAATTTGGGGAAATATTTGAAAAGTTGCTCAATGACAGCAGAATTGATGTTTTTCCTGTAAAAAACAAGGTTTCTGGAGCATTTTGTATACATGACATAAAAACTTTGCCTACTCATATTTTACTCAATTACAATAAGAAGCTTGATGATGTGAAGACTTTAGCACATGAAACAGGCCATGCAATCAACAATGAACTCATGAAAAAAGCTCAGAACTCATTAAACTTCTCCAGCCCACTAAGTACAGCTGAGGTCGCCAGCACTTTTTTTGAAGACTTTGTGCTGGAAAAATTACTGGAATCAGCAACCAAAGAGCAAAAGCTTGTCATTTCACTTGATAAATTGAATGACGACGTCTCTTCAATTTTTCGCCAGGTTGCTGCATACAACTTTGAGAAAGAATTACACAAGTCATTTCGGAATGAAGGCTATTTAGGCAAAAGTTTTATCGGCAACATTTTTCAAAAGCATATGTCATCCTATATGGGCAAATATGTATCGCAAGACAAAGGAAGCGAAAATTGGTGGGTCTACTGGTCTCACTTCCGTCGATTTTTCTATGTGTATTCCTATGCAAGCGGATTATTGATCTCAAAGGCTCTTCAATCTATGGTAAGGGATGATTCAGACGCGATTGATTTGGTGAAGTCAGTTTTAGCTGCCGGTTCTTCTGCCTCACCAAAGGACACTTTTTCTAGTATTGGAATTGATATTTCACATAAAAATTTCTGGAAGGCTGGCATTGATGAAGTTGAGCGGCGTTTGAATGATTTGGCTGTAGCGTAAATGCGTAAAAGATACGACTTCGGTTTGACTACATAAACCAGTTTCAGGAATCACAATCTTCTCTCACCTTAATAGACTTTTTGGCCAAAGTTCCCTCATCAATGAAGATGTAGGATGCCTCAAAGTACTTTCCCTCTATCAAATATGGCAGCCAATGTGCATCAGTAACCCACATCTTATCATATGGAATCTCATCGACTTGAAACCAGTGAACCTTATTCATCTCTTCACTATCAGTTAACTTTCCTTTCCATTTTGTAGCAACAAAAACATGCCCATCAACTATTTCCTGTTCGCCTTCGATTTGAAATTCAAGCATGCCTGCTTTTTTAAATTCAGTTATTATCACTCCAAACTCTTCTTTAACCTCCCTGACGCAGGCTTCTCTGACTGTCTCGTCGGCAATTTCCGGTCGGTCTCCAACTTTGCCGCCGGCACCATTCCATCTTCCTTCCCCAAGTCCGCGTGTTTTCATTCCCATACAGATATGAGTAATTTTCCCATTTCGATCTTTTTTTATCAGATAACAGAGAGTTTTATCTTTCTTGCCTGGCTTCTGCATGTTGGATTTAGTTTTAAAACTTATGTTACAAGTTTACCAGCTGTACTAAATTGGAGCAACTTGATTTTAGTTTTTCGGGCCTGATAGGATAAATTGGGAAAACCTTAAGTCCAACTTCATAATCTCGGTCATAAAACCTGTCAACCCAAAGTTAAAATGTAACATTTTGAAACTTCAGTTTAAATGTAAATCTCATGCTAATATTGAGGATCAGGAGCCTAACGAAACTACTATGCAATAACTTGCCGATTACTCTTTTAATAATTCAAAGTTAATAGCAGACATGTCCGCTTCATACTCTGTCCAGCAAGATTTTTTAAATCCCAGTCTTTCGTACCACCCACGAGGAAAATCTACTGTTTCATCTGCAAGAAAGTGCACACCCCTAAAATCTTCATTCTTTGCTTTTTCAAATACCTCACGAAGTAAAGCCTTTGCAACACCCTGCTTACGAAACTGGCTTTTAACCTGAAGAGAATCAACCAGCAGCATCCTTGATCTGAAATATGGATCAACCGCACAAAACACCGCCCCCATAATCTCCTGGTCTTTATTAATAGCCATTAGACAATAATCGGGATAGTATTTATAATCCCTCTCTAAATACGCTTTTGCAGTGGGGATATCCCACTCACACTCCGGTTCTGAAAATGCCTCAGCGAATAATCTTGCCATCTCATCAATATATTTTGGACTAAATTTCATTATTTTCATATTACATTTTTATAAAATTATTGCTGCACGAGGGGAAAAATATGATAATCAGGAGAGTTCTCTCCCAAAGCAACCTCAAATGGAGGATACATTTCTTCAAAGACATCGGGAGGATGATATACTGCAAACGGATTATCCTGTGAGTCATCGGGCGTATAAGGCCAAAGACTAACACCTGCATCTGCACCATCACTCACAGGGATATAAAAATTAACCTGAGGGGAGAATTGATTTTGGATGTAGGCTCCAGTAGTAACAAACACCAGCAAACCATTTTCCAACTTCAATTTAACGATTGTATTCGGTCCAATAGAAAAAGCCCGTTCTGTATAATCATTAATTTCTACTGGAGGTAAATCTTTAATCTCCCCATATGGAAGAGGAGTTGGCGTTGGAGTTGTCGTTGGAATTGGCGTCACTGACGGATCTAGCCTTGAAAACACATCGAGTCGTCCAGCGGGCATCCGTGGTGTCGCAGATGGTATTCGAGACTGGTCTACTGGCAGCATTCGTTGATGTTGCGTGAACATAGTCGAAGCCGCCGCACAGCATGTCGTACTGGTTAATAGCCCAAGGAAGAAGGCAATTGTTCGGGGATTAAGTTTAAGTCTTCCCACAGCTGTAATGTCAATTCAAAATTTAGTACCTCCTCTCCTCGTTATACTATAGGACAATCCTAGTGTAAATCGGCTTGGAATATTGCAATGTACTCAGCTAAAGAAATTAGTAACAATATGATGTAAAACTGTGGATATTAGAAAACTCTATATAACACACGTGGTTGATACCCAAAATGATGGAACAGCACAAATAAGCTTTGGAAAGAGAAATGAATGGGCGATGTAGGATTTGAACCTACGACCCTCTCGGTGTAAACGAGATGCTCTAGCCAGCTGAGCTAATCGCCCAAACAAAAAATGCCGAGGACAGGAGTTGAACCTGCACGGGAGTTTATTCCCACTACCACCTCAAGGTAGCGTGTCTGCCAATTCCACCACCTCGGCCAATCACAAAAGAACAGTATAAAACCTCCAGACAGGCAACCTAGTCCAATATAATGAGCTAAATATCACTGAATTCCAGTAATTCTACTATAAAATACCCACAACTGTAAAGTGCTTAATCTCAATGAACCATAGAAGATAGAATACATTTGGTGCATTTTGACAAACGTACAGTAAACAGACAATTATCTCATTCTTGTGCCCAAATTCAAGAACAGCCTCTCACAAAACTCTAGAAGGCAAATCAATCGCATTTGGCATCCCAAGGTAAACTCCGGGACCATTTTCCCGCCATAAATTGCGGCGTTTTTAACCATTCATTATCTGCTCCCGCTCGGTATCACAAACCCTCACGGGTTTGTGTACGCTCGCTCACTTGATAATTATCCACGGCACAAAATACGCAAACTTCTTCATCACTAATCTTCATCTACCGCCGCATCAATTAGCATAACCTTTGGTTGTTAGCAGCACAACTTGTAAAACAAAACTACTTAACTGAGGCAAAGTCAGCGCCCTGAACTTTAGCCTTATCACCCAGTTCCGCCTCAATCTCCATTAAACGATTATACTTACAAACACGCTCGCCACGTGCAGGACCAACCTTTATAAAGCCGGCATTAACAGCAACAGCGACATCTACCATAGAGGTGTCGTTAACTTCTCCGCCACCACGATGAGAAGGTACTGTCATCATGCCGTTTTCGCGAGCAAGCATACAGCAGTCGATAGTTTCAGATAAAGATCCAATTTGGTTTAACTTGACAAGAACTGCATCACAAGCCTTTTCCTTTATCGCACGCTCGAGTCTCTCAACGTTTGTAACAAGCAAATCATCTCCAATATTTGGAACAGGACATTTCTCAGTAAATTTTGGCCAGAACTCCCAATCATCTTCATGAAGCATGTCCTCAACCGTCACTATAGGATACTTTTCAAACCAAGGCATGTAATAATCAATCAGTTCAGCAGAACTAAGTTCTTTGGCCTCGATTGTCAAATTATAGCTTCCATCCTCGAAAAACTCTGAAGCTGCGGCATCGAGCGAGATTCCCGCATCTTTTCCAGGTTCATATCCCGCAAGCTTAATTGCCTCTACTATTAACTCAAGCGGCTTTTCATTGCTGCCCAGTCCTGATGGAGCAAAGGCTCCCTCGTTCCCTACATTTGTGTTGAGATCCAAGCTCTTTAAATGCTTCTTCAGTGCCATATAAATTTCTTCACCCATACGGATATTTTCCTTTGCTGAATCAAATCCATATGTTGACACAATAAATTCCTGTAAATCAGTAGAATTATGAGCATGTTTTCCACCTTCAATGATAACCATCATAGGATTCGGCAAATAATAGCCATCGATATCAAGCTCAAAAGCCTCCCGAATGTACTTGTATAAAGGCATTTGTTTTTCAGCAGCCATGGCCTTGGCCACTGCCAGTGATACGCTCAAAATAGCATTGCCTCCAAGATTCGCCTTGTTGTCAGTACCATCAAGCTCGATCATTTTACTGTCGATTTCTCGCTGATTTTCGGCTTCCATCCCAATTAGCTCAGGAGCAATAATCTGGTGGACATTTTCAATCGCTTTTAAAACCCCGGCACCGCCGTATCGATTTTTATCTTCGTCTCTCAGCATTACTGCTTCATGTACTCCTGCAGAAGCTCCATAAGGTACGGAAGCTAATCCTTCAGCTCCTGACTCCAGGACAACTTCAGTCTCAATCGTTGGTTTTCCTCCTGAAGCAAGGATTTCCCTCGACTTTATTGATTTGATCTTTGACATTAATTTAATAATAAAAATTTAATTCCCCCCCCCGCTAACTTATAGTGTGGGATATCGACTAACGTAAAAGAGCGTAAACATAACCATACTGAATCGGGTCATTCTTTTCTGGCACTTTTAATCCAGGGATTGATGCCCCCAAAGCTTTAATTTCTTGACGGATTCGCATGACATTTGCATCTTCACCAACTTCCCCCTTAAACTCAATCTCACAAAATAATCCCAAATCTTTTACTTCGTCGATAACAATTTCATAATCTTCAAACATATATTTCGCTCTCTTTTTATCGACTATGCACAATGTTCCCAATCCAAGAGATTTTAATATCATACCCATTTGATCCGTGTCAACTATTCCCGTCTCATACTCATCACAGTGGGTGAATTTCCCCTCTTCTTTTCCCTGGTGCCAAAGCTTAAATGTGATAGAACCCTGCTCAGCAGTCCTTCGAATTCTTAAATACTTATCAGCATACTTCTGCTCAAACCAATTATCATTCTCCGGGACAAAATATTCATCAATCTGGTGTAAATCTCCTTTCTTTTTAGCATTTTTCACGAGCCATTTCTCAAATGTATCTCTGTCATCAACTATGTACTTTAATTCAATTTCCATCAAAATCTCTAATTAATTTAATCAACTATAGGTTAGCGGGGTTGTGGTTTCTCCCAAAAAATTGTATGCTTGGACGCGCAAACTAAAGACTGCATAATTAAATTATTTATAGCATAAAAATGGCAGCAAAAAAAGTAATATTTGTAGTGGCAGACGGAATGGCCGATCGCCCTATACCCAAATTGGACAGGAGAACTCCTCTAGAAGCGGCAAAAACTCCAAATCTTGACCAATTGGCTAAAGATGGAATATCCGGAGCTATGAACACTGTAGATGTAGGAGTCAGACCCGGAAGTGATACTGCTCATCTTGCATTATTTGGATACGATCCAAACGTTTACTACACTGGAAGGGGGCCCTTTGAGGCAGCAGCCGTTGGATTTGATCTTAAAGAGGGAGATATCGCATGGAGAGGAAATATGGGAACAGTTGATGAGAATTTAGTGATTACTGACCGCCGTGCAGGACGCATCAGCGACACTACACCTTTCGCCGATGAAATGAACGGAACAGTAATTGATGGAATTGAATTCATTTTGAGCCCTGGCAGCGGATACAGAATCCCTTTGATCATGAGAGGAAAAGGCTTAAGTGACCAAGTCTCAGATGTGGATACTCATGTTGCAAACGTTAAAGTTCACGAACCGGAACCACTTGATAGTTCAGAAGAAGCTGAATTTACAGCTAAAGTTCTAAAAAAGTTTTTGCAAAGGAGTCATGAAGTTTTCAAAGGTATGGAGATTAATACCAAGCGTGCAAAGGAAGGAAAACCTCAAGCGAATTATTTACTGATTCGAGGAGCAGGATTCAGGCCGGAACTGCCGAATTTCAAGGATAAATACAATCTAGATGCAGCCTGTATTGCCGGAGCCGGTATGTACAAAGGAATTGCAAGGCTGCTTGGTATGGATGTCTTCGATATTCCGGGAGCAACCGGAAAACCTGACAGCAATTTATTAGCAAAAGTTGACAAATTAAAAGAGTCGTACAACGATTATGACTTCTTTTTCTTTCATGTAAAAGGTGCTGATCCGCTCTCGCATGATGAGGATTATGAAGGAAAAGTTAAATTTTTGGAAAAATTTGATGAAGTTGTCGGTGAGTTACGGCAATTTAAGGAGGCAGTCATTGTGGTAACAGCTGATCACTCTACTCCATGTACTCTAGGAGAACATAGCGCTGATGATGTTCCCGTTACAATTTACTCTCCTGAGGTGCGTGATGATGATGTTGAGCATTTTAACGAGCGCGAGTGTGCAAAAGGTCGCCTGGGTCATATACGAGGCATGAATCTTATGCCCATTGTCATAGATCTTATGGGCCTCGCATCAATGTTTGGGGCTTAGACAGACTGTTTGGGGCATAGACTGTTTGGAGCCTAGAGAGTTTGGGGCCAAGCACAAAGATTCAGCCTAATCCGCCATTGATCAAAAACGCAGTGTCATCGAAATTTGAAACCGCAAGGTAAATCCCGGCGCCATATTACCCCATAAATATGAATATTTAATCGATAAACTCTCTACTTCAGGCTAATAATTTCAGACTAATTAATCAGCCAACCCACGATAATCGAGATTGCGGTGAAACTATAAAACAATACTACAAGACTCACAGGCACATCATATTTCCCCAAGACATAGACCATAAAGATTGTGACGGCACCAAGTAGCACAAAAGTCAATAGCAAATGGAATTTCTCCTTAATCTTCACTCTGCTATCGGTTACCTCCTCAGCTTGACGTTCCGTATTGTGGGAAGAGTTGTCAACTAGCCGAATTGGAATTCCATCGCGATGAAGCTCATGGAAGAGATCTCGGATTTTCGCGGGGGATTCAATGACAAGCTTCTTGTAGTCGCTTAGCATATTGTAAATCTCAAGCGAAAGCTTTCTTAAATCAAAATTCTCTTCAATTTCACTGGCAACTGCCCGCTCAAAGAGCGGCTCAAAATGGTCCAGTAAACTCTTAAACGGGTCAAGTGATTGAATAACACCGTCATAAATACTATACACCTTCCCAATCAAAGTAAAATATTTTGGAAACTGGATATTAAGAGAATTGGCCCGCCAGCTCATCTCAAGCAAAAGTGCAGTTGGGCTGGCTTCCTGAATTGAGCTAGTATCAAATTTATCCAGCATCTGCTTCACTTCGTTTTCAAGTTTGTCCGGATCATCAACCCCTGTGACCTGATCCATTGATATCAGTAAACGAGTTAGTTTCTGATAATCCCGGGTAACTAATGATTTCAAAATCTCCATAAATAAAGCCATCTGCGATTTTGTCATTTTGCCTACAATCCCAAAATCGATAATATGCATATGATGACCCTCGCTGAATAATATATTTGAAGGATGCGGATCACCATGAATAAAACCGTGTTTAAAAAACTGTGTGTAAAGCAAGTCTACTCCCAGCTCAATAATCCTTTGCCTTTTAAAGTGATATCCACGAATCGAAATTTCCTCTTTCTCCGGATGAGAGCGAACATCCGCCAAAATCTCTTTCATAGAAACTCCGTCAACATATTCTGTCGTCAGAATATTGACTGTTGTCATATCCCAATAAACTTTTGGTGTACTTACATTAGGATTATTTCCGTATAAATCGGAGAAAACTTTTGAGTTGCTTGCTTCGAGCAGATAATCAAGTTCACGCATCGTCCAAAACCGAAACTCCTCAATAAAGCCGTCAAAATCATCCTTGAATATTGGCAGAAAATCAATCACTTTTGCAAAGAGCCTAAGCAATCTCAGATCAGTTTTTAACTTCTGGCGGACATTTGGTCGCTGTACCTTTATGGCTACAGAGCTGCCATTTCGAAGAACTGCCCGATGCACTTGACCCAGGGATGCAACACCTATAGGC
>WJKH01000041.1 GCA_014729235.1 Candidatus Dojkabacteria bacterium
AATTTATGGTCATGAATAGCTTTGTGTTTTTAATGGAAGTAATAAAAGATACCAATTATGTTATTCAGCAACTGCCTAACAACGGCTTGCAAGCGACCCCAAGAGCGGCGCTTTTTATTGAGAATCGTCTTGCGTGGGTAAGTCGTTTATAATTGTGGGGCGTCTTGCGGGCGCTTGAAGCCGAGGCGTTATATGGCAAAATCCTCACAACTTTCTCTTAATTCTTGAGTGGAAAAAATTCACCAAAACAATTATTTTTCTTGACAAAATGATGACTATGAGTATCCTTCAGTCAGGAGAATTGCCTATTATTAGAGAAAATATTAAAAAATGACATATTTATCAGCGAAGCATCGTAAAGAAGCGGGGGTTCATTACACTCCCAAAATTTTAGCTGACTTTGTAACAAAACAAATATTAAATTCGTGGCTCTCTAAACCCAGAACAAAGCAAATTCGTTTATTAGACCCGGCTGTTGGAGACGGACAGTTACTCTTATCTTTGCTAGAGGGACTTTGGACCAGAAACTACTCTGATATAAAAGTTTCAGGTTTTGATACCAGTAAAGCCGCAGTAGAGTCGGCTAGGATAAAAATTCAGGAGTCTTTTTCGGAGATTTCTCTGGAATTGGCTTGCGATGATTTTCTTGAGTTTGTTTTAATGAATTATGCTCCAAATGGGCAATATAGTTTGTTTACCACCGGCCCACGCGAACCGTTTGATATAGTTATCGCGAATCCTCCATATGTTAGAACCCAGGTTATGGGAAAAGAGAAAGCTCAAACTATTGCTCGTCAATTTAGTTTGTCAGGCCGGGTTGATCTTTACTATGCTTTCATTGCAGGAATTGCTCACATCCTTCGTCCTGGGGGTATTGCAGGAATTATCGTATCTAATAGATTTTTAACTACCAAATCTGGCGCAAGTGTACGAAAGAGTATTATTGAAAAATTCAATATTCTTCATATATGGGATTTGGGAGATACTCGTCTCTTTGAAGCTGCTGTATTGCCGGCAGTACTCTTGCTCGAACGAAAAACTGGCAAGGAACAAACTTCACCTAAATTTACGTCTATTTATTCGGTTTCTGATGTAAATCCAGATCAGTATTCTGAAAATGTAATTGCTGCTTTAGAAAAGGATGGTATTATTGAGGTAGAGAATGGTAATTGCTACTGTGTTCAACAAGGTAACCTGAAGTATGGGAAAAATCCGGCCAAAGTATGGAGTGTTATTACAGAGGATTCGGAAGGTTGGCTAGCTAGAGTAAAAGAAAATACATTTTGCACATTTGGAGACGTTGGCAAGATTCGAGTTGGGGTAAAAACTACGGCAGACAAAGTTTTTATTCGGTCAAATTGGCAACAAATGCCGGAAGGAGAGAGACCCGAATTACTTAGACCTTTGACCACTCATCATATAGCCCAGCGGTTCAAAGCTATTCGTCCCAAAAATCAAAGAGAAATTCTGTATCCTCATCAGGTGATCAACGGAAAACGGATTGCTGTAAATCTCCATGATTATCCACGGGCAGCCAAGTATCTTCATTTTTATCGTTCGGTTTTAGAGAAAAGAGAGTACGTGCTAAAGGCTGGACGTCAATGGTATGAAATTTGGGTCCCCCAAGACCCCGAAGCATGGAAACATCCGAAGGTTGTATTTCGCGACATCACTGAAAAACCAACTTTTTGGATGGATTTGAGCGGTTCTGTGGTGAATGGGGATTGCTATTGGCTTGTAGCGAAAAAACCTGAGCAGGTTGATCTGCTCTGGCTTATTTTAGCTATCGGTAATTCTTCTTTTATAGAGTCTTTTTATGACTATAAGTTCAATAATAAACTGTACGCCGGACGACGCCGTTTTATTACACAATATGTAGAGAAATTTCCGTTACTTGATCCTGATACTGAAATTTCGCAACATATCATTCGAACCACAAAAAATATTTATGACTTAATTCCATCCTCTAAATCCAGTGCTATGGAACAAAAGCTAGATCAACTTGTTTGGGAAGCATTTGATTTATCAGGCGAAAAAATCGCTGGGTAATGGTATCTGCAACTTTTTATTCAAGGTTTTGCCTTGAAACTGTGGAAAGCGCGTGAAAAAAACCTCCCCTGTTGTTAGGAAAAAATGTGTGAGGGTAACTTGTTCACCATCTGTACTTGCGTAAAAAAGTGCGTAGCGTACATCACAGTGTCGAATTTGTCTTTTGTCAATTTTTGGAATATCTAGCGGTTCTTCACTATCTGGTCGTACAAGTCCCAAATCAATCGTAGGTGATGTTTGAAGCTTTACCTCAATTAACTGGTTCCGAATATCGGGGAACCGGCCATCATCTCGGAAATCTTGGTAACCTAGCTTTTTACAGATAAGTTGATGTAGTTGTGCGCCACGATTGCGTTCTTGATCAAAGCCAACATCGGTAAATTGACTGTCCACAAGTCCTTTAAGTCGCTCAAAGATTACCGCTATTGGCAAAAGAACCTCTGGAGAGGGGTAATCAGTTGGAAACGCATCAAACAGAACTGGATGACTTTTCTGAATAAGAACTGATTTGAGGTTATCGGTATCTTCTGAGGTTATAAGTTCAGTAATAGCCTCTTGCGGAATAAGCCGAGCTTGGTACTTTTGAGTAAGTGTACCAGTAGTATCAAACCTTGCGAGCGTGTCCCCCGTAATAACTTTTACCCGCTCGATAGTATCGTCAGTCGAAACCCGAATAATAACATATCTGCGTGTTGGGGAGATTTCTTCATTCCAAATTTGAAGATTGTTTGATTTCTGAACGTAGATATCAAAGACTTGTCCAGGGAATCGAGGCTGAGTTCTCCTGAATGAACTTGGTACAGGATAACCCAACACACGGCATACTTCTTGTTTTACGACTTTTGATCGTGTTCGTAACGGTAGCCCTTGAAGTGAAAGGCCTTTCAATCCCTCATCCAGCAAAATTTCGAGTTCAGGTGTGGGTATCCATAAATCGGGGTCGCCAATTTCGATGCGATCATAAATAGAGAGGCTGCTCTCAGAAATATGCTTTTGATACTTCTGCGGAGATTGTTCATATTTAATACTCATCGCGGTAAATGTCCTTTTTGATGAGTAAATCAGGTACAGAAACATTCAATGCGGTTGCCAATGTATCTAGTGTGCTGAGTGTAGCGTTCCGTTCGGCGCGCTCAATAGAACCAACATAAGTACGATGAAGTCCACATAAATCGGCCAATTCTTCTTGAGATAATTGTTTTTGCCGTCGAAAGGTTCGGACGTTATGTGCTAGAATTCTTCTTAACTCTATGCCACGTTTACTCATATTCCATAGTCCTATGAATAGAAGGTTTTAATTTAGTTATCTAAGGATATAAAAATGATGCCTTTAAGTCTACAGACTCTAAGTAGCATTTTGGGGATGCATTGAGGGATGAAATACTGAAGAAAACTGAGATTGACTTAAAACAAAAATGCCATATAACAACGGCGTGGTGCCGACCCCAACAGCCCGGTTTTACGTCGATAGGCTGCGTGCGTGGGTCTGTTGGAGGTCCGTGGATGCCTACAGGCGGGCGGCACACGCCGAAGCGTTAGGCTCATCTCTGGCATCATTGTAAATAATTAATCAAGCAAATGGGTTCAAATTCAGATTTGACCTCTGATAGTCGAACAAATATACTCTTTAAAAAACGGTAGAGAGATTTTGATATGGCAGATAAGACTGTATTTACAATTGGGCATTCTACTCATGAAATTGAATATTTTATTGACCTCTTGAATAAGTTCGATATTAATTGTGTAATTGATGTCCGAAGCTCTCCATATAGTAGAATAGCCCCACAATTTAACAAACCTACGTTGAATTCAACCCTACGAGAAAATAATATAATATATATGCATTTTGAAAAGGAATTTGGAGCAAGACATACAAAACCATCATTGTTAGATGAGGATGGTAATGTTGACTTTGATAAGGTAAGAGAGACTGATGAATTTAAACAAGGAGTACAGAGGCTCAAAAATGGTCTTGACCGTGGCTACAAAATTGCCTTGATGTGTTCAGAAGCAAATCCTTTTGATTGTCATCGCTTTTCTATGATTTCATATCAACTTGTGAGAGAGGGTATGTATGTTAATCATATTCTACAGAATGGGAATTCTATAGACAATAGTGAGCTTGAAGATTGGCTATTAAAAAAATATCACAGACAGTTACTACCACAAAGTACCTTTTTCGAGGTTGTGACCAGAGAGACACAGATTGAGGATGCCTACAGGCTCCGAGGCAAAGATGTGGCCTTTTCAGCTTTGAAGGCATATCAGGAAGAACCTGCCGGTTCGTAGAAAGTTATCGAGGAGACGAGTGTATTTATGATTAAACTTTATACTATAGGTTTTACGGAAAAGTCAGCCAAAAAGTTTTTTGAGCTACTTGAACAAAATCAAGTCAAGAAAATTATCGATACCAGAATCAATAATACTTCACAATTGTCAGGTTTCGCAAAAGGTAAGGATTTAGCATTTTTTGCAAAACGAATTGCAAATATAGATTATGAACATAAGCTAAATTTTGCGCCGACAAGAGAATTGTTAAGCAGGTACAGGAAGAAAGAGATTTCTTGGGATGAATATACCAAAGAGTATTTATACTTATTAGATACAAGGCATATTAAAGAAGCAATAAATTTTGAATCTTTGCATGGAAGTTGCTTATTATGTAGTGAACATTCTCCCGAGCAATGCCACCGTAGACTTCTTGCTGAGTACCTTCAGGAGATTAATCCTGACATCCAGATCATTCATCTGAAATAACTATGAAAAAGCTGTTCATTTGTCTCGCTAACTCGAAGAAATACAACCAAAGATGCATAGCCGGAATTGAACTGGAAAAATCATCCCGCAAAGGCTATAGGTATCAAATAGCCAAGCGAGCGGACAACCCGATTTGGATTAGACCAGTGTCAGACAGCGAACACGGCGAAGTTTCCTCAGAATTGGTTGACCATATTAACCTTCTGGATATTGTGGAGATTAATGTTACAGCAGTTGCACCTCAAGGCTATCAATCTCAGGTACTGTTTAGAGCCCCCCTGTGGGGCTAATCATCTCCAAAAAGTCGCTTCCGCTTTTCAGGCTCGGTCAACGGGTGGAGCGGTTCCACTTGGGCAATCCGGAAC
>WJKH01000004.1 GCA_014729235.1 Candidatus Dojkabacteria bacterium
GACAAAGAGGGTGATAATCGCAAACGACATAAAATTCTCAAGTAGGAATTCACATTTTCCCAAACCCTTGACACCCCATTCTCCCCGTGCTAATGTTATACGCAACTAAGTGGTAAAGAGTGTCAAAAAGTGGTAATTGGGGAATATACAAGCAAGTTAGGCGAAAAGAAAAGACTTTCGATCCCCAAAAAGTTCAGGGATGAAATGGGAGGCGACTTGATAATTACCAGAGGATACGAAAAATCACTAGTCCTGACAAACAAAAAAATGTGGGAAAAGGTCGCCGGAGAAGTTACCAAAGGTTCGTTTATAGATAAAAATATCAGAGAAACCAGCCGATTTCTTGTCGGAAGCGCAAGTGAAATTCAGACAGACAAGCTTGGCAGATTCGTAGTGCCGACAGGGCTCCTGGAATATGCAAACTTAAAAAAAGAAATTGTATTTATTGGACTTGTAAATTGGGTGGAAGTCTGGGCGAAAGAAATGTGGGTCAAAAAATTAGAATATCTGGACAAGAACAGCGAGAATATTGCCGAAGAATTGACGAAAATGAATAAGACTGAGTGAAACAAAAAATGAATACTACAAACTGCCCTTTAAAAACCCATAAACCGGTGTTATTGAAGCCATCTCTCGAAGCTCTGGATCTAAAGCCTGATGGATTTTACATTGATTGTACTCTCGGAGAAGGCGGTCATAGCATTGAGATTTTCAAGAAACTTTCCACTAACGGAACTCTTTTAAGTATTGATCAAGATCAGGAAGCAATAAGATTTGTCAAAGAGTATTACCCAAAAGAGACTGCGGCTTCAAATTGGATTATTGTAAATGAGAACTTTGAAAAAATCGAAACAATACTTGAAAACCTGACCGTAAAATCAGCCGAATCTTCAAAAAAAGTCTTACCGGCAGACAAAGTACCGGATGGAATAATAGCTGATCTCGGATTGTCTTCAAGACAACTTGAAATTGAGACTAGAGGATTTAGCTATTTAGAACATGAACAGCCACTTGACATGAGAATGGATGAAAGACTCTCAATAAAAGCGAACGATTTACTTCTGGGCTTAACTGAATTTGAGCTGGAAAAACTGCTGAGAACCTACGGAGAAGAGAGATATGCAAAATCAATAGCTCGGATGATTAAAAAAGAAACAGAAGCCGATGGTGTGGCGACCGTTGGTGATTTGGTAAAAATTATATACAAAGCGTTGCCATCAAAAAATTTAGCTGCTCAGAGAAAGCATCCCGCACGAAGGGTTTTTCAGGCTATTCGAATCGCAGTAAATGATGAGTTGCATAGTCTTGAAAACTTATTGGAGAGCAGTAAGAGAATTTTGAAACCGGGTGGAAAGTTAGTAGTAATTACTTTTCACTCGCTTGAAGAGAAAATCGTTAAGAAGTTCATTAAAAAATATAATTTGGATGACTACAAGATACTCGTCCCGGACGAAGCCGAATTGGCTGAAAATCCGCGAGCTTCGTCAGCAAAGGCTTACGATATTTCGTTATCTGGATCCTGAAATTGATATGGAGACAAATGCAGAAAACGGTTAAGCGAGCTTTTACTGGCGGGCAGAGTCAACCCCCAGGTTACAAAGCAGCGGACCAATAGTGACCAGAAATTAGAGTTAAATACAAGCTAAGATTTACAAAAATGACTAAAACAAAAGCAGTTTTGCGCAGACTAAAAAGCAAAGCTCAAAAAAAACAAAAGAATAAAAGCGCAAGATTATCGATTCCGATGGTTATGCTAATAACATCTACTACAATCTTTTGTGTAACACAGCTTGCAATTAACATCAGTCTAAATCCAAGAGGTGCAAAGCTGGAAAGTCTGAATCGCGAAAAAACTATGCTTATCGAAGAAAATCGTCAACTTCAAGAGGAAATTGCCAAAGCAAAGTCTCTAGCTATAGTTACCGAATTAGCTGAAAAGAAGCTTGAGCTTTCAGGAAATTCAGATGTTAAACTGATTCACATCTCCGACCCATCTATCGTTGCAGAAGCTCAGGATTAATTCTCAATCGTTAAGAGGCTTTCTCATTTATCCAGATTTTGCTATTCTAATTATTGTAGCTTACGAAATTCAAAAATCAATAGAGCAAAGAGTCCTTGTCGCCTTTTCATGCAGGATTATTTCGTAATTCAAATAAAATCTCACATGACCCAAAGACAAAGCCCGCACCAACAATTAGAAATCAATTTCAAAATCGTCCTTTACCTCTTTGGAGGCATATTTACTGCCATACTCGTGCTAATGTTTCGCTGGCAAGTGCTTGAACATGAAAAATGGACTACACGAGCCCAGGAGCAGTATGTATCAGATCAGAGACCAACAGGAAGCAGAGGAGTAGTATATGCGAGCGACAACAGCGTTCTGGCAATTGATGAGCCGGCGTGGGGTATTTATGCCAGCCTCAGCTCTGATGAAAACGAGCGCAAAGTTTTCTTTAACGGCAAAAGCAAATTTGTAGATACCGTTTCAGAAATTCTCGAGATAAATCCAGGCAAACTTGACGCTAAACTAACACCTGACTTTCGATACGTCAATATTGCCCATGGAATAGACACTGAAAAAAAGAAATTACTGGAAGAAACCGAGATTTTTACTGCACAGGACCTACAGGAATACGGTATTTCACCAGTTTTTGCAAAAGGATATGGTCTGTATTTCGAAAAGGAAGAAAAACGAATTTATCCCGACGGCAGATTAGGCTCCCACATTCTAGGCTTTGTAGGAAAAAATGAGGATGGCGAAGACATCGGCCAATACGGGGTAGAAGGTTATTACTTTGGCGACATGGCCGGGCAGCAGGGCTACACATATGAAGAAAAGGATTCACACGGAAATGTCATTCTGACAGTCGAATATGAGCCAATTTTGCCGCGAACAGGCAAAAACATTTATTTAACAATTGAGCCGGGAATCCAATCAAAAGTCGAAAGAGTGTTGAAGGAAAACGTAAACAAACACAAGGCCAAAAGCGGAACTGCTGTGGTAATGGATGTAAAAACGGGAAAAATCTTGGCAATGGCAAATTACCCTGACTTCGATCCAAATCAGTATTGGCTGGTATCTGATCCGTGGATCTACAAAAATCGAGCTGTATCGGATGTGTACGAACCGGGCTCCGTTCAAAAGCCAGTCACCTTAGCAATAGCTCTGGAAACCGAAAGCATTGACGAAGATTACTTTTGCGTAGACGATGATGGTTATATCGAAGTGCTTGATAAAAAACTCTACACTTGGGATCTCAAAGCTGATGGGAGAATGGACCTGGCAGGAATCCTGGCGAATTCAAATAATCCCTGCATTGCGGAAATTGGACTCAAAACAGGGCTCGAAACTTTCTATCCCAAGTTGCTGGAATTCGGATACGGTTCATTTGTTGGATTGGGGCTACAGGATGAGACCACCAGTTACATTTTACCGTATGACTACTGGACAAAAGTCGACTTGGCTGCAATAGCCTTTGGTCAGGGAATTTCTGCAACACCGATCCAGATCATAGGGGCTCTTAACACAATCGCAAATGACGGAAAGAGAATGAAGCCTTACATTGTCTCAAAGATTGAAGATGAGAACGAAACTATTGAATTTGGCCCGACTGTTCTTTCAGAGCCTATTTCTAAAGATACGGCTGACAAAGTTACTACAATGATGGAATCTGTTGTTAGAGAAGGTGAGACAAAGAACTGGTTTAATAAATATCTGCCTGAATACGATATCGCAGGGAAGACCGGAACAGCCCAGATCGCAAAGCTTCATGAAGCCGGCTACTACGAGGATCGGATGAATACAACTTTTATCGGTTTTGCTCCGGCTGATGATCCAAAAGCTATTATCCTGGTAAAGATGGAGGAGCCGCAGAGTAGTACTTACGCTGTGTTGACGGCTGCTCCTACCTGGGTGGAGATTTTTCAAGAGATTGCAGATGATTTAGGGATTGAGGGGGACTAATTATGACGAGTATTGAAATATATTGAGGACCATGTCATTCTTGCTCACTATGCTGAGAAATGTTGGAATTAGGAGAGTTAAACTCAAGACTCCACCTTAATGAAAGAACCGTGTGGATAAAGTCTTTTCACTTATATATCAATTATATTTCTGCTAGTTTGCAGCGTTCTTCTTTCCCCCTCAATGATTCTTAGGATGAGTGGAAAATCTATGATCCCGTCAAAAATCATTTTTTAACACCGCCCCTAACTGAAACTTTCCTCTATTTGGTCTGTCAGATGCACTGCGCATTTGTAAAAAATACGGAAAAAGTATCCTACCTTCTATGAGTTTTAGACTCGGTTGATTTGCAATTGAGACCTAAGATGATAGAATGAAAGTATGAAACAAACTGCCGTACGAATTATACGAAAAATAATAATATTTCTTTTGTTCATAATTGCTGCTGAGAGTTTGATGCTGGGTGAGATTTTTGCCTGGGAGCCTGATGATGAACCGGTACTGCTTAATTATTATTCCACAACTAAGGAAGACGATGTTATAATTAGCCCACATCAGGCCGTCTTGACTGACAGAGAGTCTTTCTTTGTTAGTGATTATGTTGGGGAC
>WJKH01000042.1 GCA_014729235.1 Candidatus Dojkabacteria bacterium
CATTAAATTAACGCCCTGAACTAAAACCATAATCAAAAAGTGAATGATAATTTCAAATGTGCTAGAATCGTAACATGGAGATTATAACTGCCAACACAAAAATCCCGATACACACCTGGATCCCATTTGATCAGCTCGATCAGAAAACAGTACAACAAGTTGAAAACATCGCAAACCTTCCATTTGCATATCACCATGTCGCCTTGATGCCTGATGCACACGTCGGCTATGGTATGCCAATCGGAGGAATTCTGGCTACAAACGAATATATAGTACCAAATGCAGTTGGTGTCGATATCGGCTGCGGGATGGTAGCCGTCAGAACTTCAATAAATCTGGATGAATTTCTTGAAAAAAGGGATCAAATCGCTCACCAAATTGCCAGATCGATTCCACGCGGATTTCACAAGCACAAAACGCCACAAGACCATCCTTTCTTTAACTCACTTCCGGATCTGAAGATTATACAGGATGAAATTCCAACGATAACACGGCAGATTGGAACTTTAGGCGGCGGGAATCACTTTATCGATATATTATATGATGAAGATGAATTCATCTGGATAATGATACACAGCGGGTCCAGAAATATTGGGAAAAAGATTGCTGATTTATATCACAGAAAAGCTGTTGAATTTACTTTAGCGAAATTTGAAAAGTACCCACATAAAGAGCTGTCTGCTTTACCAATAAATAGCTCAGATGGACAAGATTACCTCACAGGCATGAAATTTGCTCAAAATTTTGCTTACCACAACAGACAAAGAATGCTGGAAACAGTCAAATTAGTTTTTCACGAATTTCTGGGTAAAATTGAATTTATGGATGAGGTAAATATTCACCATAATTATGCTTCAGAAGAAGAACACTTCGGAAGAAATGTATGGGTTCATCGAAAAGGTGCGATCTCAGCTTCCAAGGGAGAGTGGGGCATAATTCCGGGTTCAATGGCCACAAATAGTTATATAACTGTCGGAAAAGGCAATCCTGACAGCTTTTGTTCCGCTTCTCACGGTGCCGGCAGGAAAAAAGGTCGAAAGCAATCTAAACGTGATCATAATTGGGATGAAGTTAGAAATGAGCTGGAAAGATTGGATATTGAGCTAATAGCTGTTAAAAAAGCTAATGCCATAGAAGAATTCTCACAAGCGTATAAAAACATTGACAATGTCTTGAAAATGCAAAGCGACCTGACGGAGGTTAAATTCAAGCTTTTCCCCTCTCTTGTGATAATTGGATGAAGCATCCGCCAATGAATCCGGGATTTTTTGAAAAGCCGGACACTTAGTTCTTCAGTTTATTTGCCGGTATAAATTCTACGAGCTATTTTTCGGGATCGATTTTGCCAATAATTTCACGCAGCCATGCCGTATAATTTTCTGGATTTGCCTTAATGTCTTCTTTCAGGTCCTCAAGCGAGATCCACTTCCAGTCCTCTGCCTCTTCAGGATTAAGCTCAGGTTCTCCATCGTAATAGCCATAAAATACGTGATCAACTTCATCTTCAATTAGACCATTATCGAATTCAGCACGATAATGAAAAACGAATTTTTCTTCAAGCTGCGTGTCAAAACCCATCTCTTCCTTCAGCCTCCTGTGAACAGCAATATTTATATCTTCTCCTTTCCTCGGATGACTGCAGCAAGTGTTTGTCCATAATCCTCCGGAGTGATATTTGCCGCTATCACGTTTTTGCAACATCAACTCTCCATCCGAATTAAAAATAAATATCGAGAAGGCCCTGTGCGTCAGCCCTTTTTTATGAACATCGAGCTTCTCACCGGAACCTAGTACATTATCATCTTTGTTTACTAAAATAATCTCATCCACCTCTTGATCTTTTAAAAATTAATGATATGCTGTAATTAGCAGTGTTTAAATTATAACATCATAATACATGCTTAATAAATATCCGAATCTTAAAAACTTTCTTCTCTTCGTAGCAAAATCATCTTACGTAGGAATTGTTGTCATAATTGCAATATTTTTAGCCGTAACCTTGTCAATTCGAGGTGCAGACTCAATCAACAGGCCCAGATCTTTCTCTGTCGAAGCTGAGGCCTCAAAATATGTAACTCCGGATACCGCAAATATCTCGCTTGGAACAGAAGTACGTGATCCTTCGGCTAAACAAGTCCAGATCAAAGGGAGTAAAGTCATCAACGAAGCTGTTGAGGCCATTAAAGAACTCGGAATTGAAGAAGAAAATATCCGTACTGACAATTACAACATCTCTCCTGAGTATAAGTACAACGATGATACTAATGAGTCAGAAATTTATTCATACAGGATGGATGTCATGATAGATATCAAAACAACTAAAATTGATAAAATAAGTGATATTTTGGATGCTGCGACTGATGCAAACATTAATAGAGTAAACTCAATCTCATTTTCTATTGAGGATATTGAAGAAATCCAGCACGAACTTAAGCTTGAAGCTATCGAAAATGCCAAAGCGAGAGCTCAGGAGCAAGCAAAGGCTGCTGGACTAAAACTCGGACGCGTTTTAAACGTTAATGAATACGGTGGTCCTATGCCGGTTTTCTCCGAAAGAAAAGCTCCAGCACCTATGATGGATAGCGCTGAATTTGAAGAAAGCGGTTCAGGTGGGATTTCAATTAATCCCGGTCAAAATGAGGTTTCAGTAAGTGTCAGCGTTGTATACAAAGTCAAGTAAGTCCGAAACTATCAAACGGGTTAGACACCACACTGTATACACTGGGCCCTTTTTCCGCCAAAAATCGCAAGGTTTTACCCGCTTATTATCTGAATGCATCCGTTTCTGCAGTCAAAATCATCCTCCCACAACAAGCAGCTCGTCCCATGAAGAAGTAAATCTTTTGGATAATAAATTTTGCTTCATATACCAGCGGCGCTCAAAGCCCTCCGAGGCCAACCTTAAAGTACGTTTTCCGTACGCACCATTTATAGTATCCAGACATTTCATTAAATTATCATTAATTTTGACCGAATCAGAATCATATTTGTGAAATAATTTCCGCTGCAAAACACTCTCTGGTACAATTCCAGTCAAAAAGACCCCCGCCTTCTTGTATTTTTTGCCAGGCACGTAAACATTATCTAAAATTTTGAGAGCCAACTTAACAAAATCAGGCGTAAATGAACTTGGATACTCAAGCTGTGCAGTCCCGGAATTTGAGTAATACTGTTCTCCGGACTTATGAGGATTTGTCCGGATATAAAGAGTAATTGACTCAGCACGTGACTTCTGACGCCGAAGTTTTTCAACTGCACGAGCAACATATAGAGATACCGCCTCAGCAATTTCTCTTTTTGTTGTAACATATTTCCCAAAAGAACGGGTAGAAGCTATTGCCTTTTTAGTATTTCTAATATCATCAATATTGCGGCAGGCTTTCCCATTCAACTCCATAACAATTCTCTGCCCCATTACAGTTAACTTTTTCCGAATCCACCCAATATCAGCATTTTTTAAGTCGTAAGCGCTATAAAAGCCTAAACTTCGCAACTTAACAGCATATTTTCGCCCAATACCCCAAATATCCTGAATCTCAACTTTTTTTAAATACTCATCAATCTTTTTCTCATGACAACCTTCGAGATCAAGCACGCCATTCATTTCAGGACTGTGTTTAGCTATCTCGGTGGCAATTTTTGCCAAAGTACGATTCGCTCCAATTCCAACTGTTACCGGAATTCCGATATTCTTGTAAACTTTATCTACTAATTGCTGTCCCCATTTGTGATAATCATTGATATGCTGCTCCGATAAATCAAGAAAGGCTTCATCAATTGAATAAACCTCAACTTTTGAGCAAAATGATTCCAATTCGCTCATCACTCGATGCGACATATCTCCGTATAACCTGAAATTAGGAGAAAATATCTTGACATTATTGGCTTCAAGATAATCTCTGCATTTAAAGAATGGTTCAGCCATTTTGATACCTAGAGCTTTTGCCTCATTTGAGCGAGCGATTATACAACCGTCATTGTTTGTGAGGACAACTACTGGAACTTGACGCAGTTTCGGATTAAATACTCGCTCGCACGAGACAAAAAAATTGTTGCAATCGACTAAAGCGTATATCTTTTTATTAATAATGATGGCCAAATCCCAAACTTAGATAATCAATACGAACTCATTAAATAGTAAAGCCCCAAAAGCAAGTCTCTTGGAGATTTCCTTTGGTTTCTATTTTAGCAATCAAAACGGGAGCTCACCTAACCTGATAATTTACGAATAATTGAAGTTACCACTCCCCAAACCTCGAAATCGCTATTCTCATCTATCTTAATCGGCTTATAATTTGAGTTCTCGGGAACCAATGCTACACCGGTTGAGGACTTTGCTAGACGTTTTACTGTAAATTCCCCTTCAATAATTGCCAAAATTATATCCTGATTTTTTGCATTAAGAGATCGGTCTACAACGAGGATGTCTCCATCCAAAATTCCCGCACCGATCATAGAATCTCCTGCAACTTTAACAAAAAATGTCGAATTTGGATGCTGTACCACAAATTCGTTAAGATCCAGCTTTCTGTCAATCAAGTCTTCAGCAGGGCTCGGAAATCCTGCTGATACAGTACTGGAGTAGAGTGGTGGTTGAATTTTTACTACTTGCTTCTTCATGGTCTTATTATAGCATTTTGAGATTATGCCATTAAAGGAAGTAGTGTTGTAAGCTTATCGCAACACCAATGCTGTTAATTTGGTTCAATTTATGGTATCAACACCAACAGTCCGTTGCCTAACATTTTCTATAAGAAATTAATGTCAAATTTCCACAGATGGCTCACTCGATCGCAAGTTCTCATCGGATTGGGACTGACTGCAATGTTATCCAGTTGCAAAGATTACTCGGGACCTCCACTTCTTCCGCAGCCA
>WJKH01000043.1 GCA_014729235.1 Candidatus Dojkabacteria bacterium
ATATAAACTATACTAAGTAATTATAACTTACAAAAATGATTCGTGCAAATAATTAAGCCTTTTGGTAAAATTTAAATGATTGCTTACCGATTGTTACTGTGCAATAAGAAACAATTAGTATTTTGTAAACTAAAAATATGTAGAAAAGGTTTGCTCCTCCTGCCTCATTAAGGATATACACGGAGTGATTGGGTGGACGTCTTTGACCTCCACCCAATCACTCCCTCGACACTGGTTACGTGTGTGAGGAGAAAATGAGTGTCTTCGTGTATGAAATTCGGCAGTCGGAGTTATGATATAATTGATTGTTAAGTTTTTTGACCTATCTATGTCTGAGACACCAATTGCTTTGATAAAAGATGTCAAGACTACTCCAAATTGTTCACCTTTTGTAGTTGTTGACGGTTATAAGAATCCTTTAAATGGGTTTGTTGTTGCTATTCCAGAAGATGAAGGGAATGCTCTACCAGAAGACTTTTTTCCTAAATTCTTGACCGCTGAAAGGTTACGTGCGACTACGGAAAAGTATCTTAAATTTGATAACGCAGATACTTATATCGGAAGAGATCTAGCCTATTATGAAATGATCTTATGGGGTAGGGAAAATGTGGGAAGATTTGCTGAGCTTATCCAACAGGAAAGAGATAGATTAGGTCGGAATGTTCGAATTCTTGAGTTAGGTGCCGGGACAGGTAGAGCTTTTGCAGAGATTTTAGAGATACAAGGTGTAGATGCAGAAGGTAGTTGGGCAGTTTCTTTAACGGAGATGAAGGCTAGTAATGCTAGAATGATTGGTACGGATATTGTAAATCTATCTATTAATTCGGATGATTTATTTGATATAGTATTGAGTATAGAAGGAACTTTGCTTTATGATCCTTTAAATGGCTTTACCTACATAGATGACGAAGGAAATATTTGTATGATGGAAGAACTGGATAGATATAATTCAAATGTATTCGGTGTTCTTCGATCGTTGAAGTTTCTTCGTGGAGGAGGTTTATTAATTTCAAATAATTGTGATACTGGTACACGGGCTCCTAAGTTTACTGAGACGTCAAAATTTAAAGGCATATTAGAGGAACACGAATTTGCTAATACTTTTAGATTGAAAGAACTTTTAACATTAGAACGTATTAAAAAATTTAAACCTATTGTAAATTAATCATTTCGGATCTAGTAACAGAAACTTCCACATCTTCAACCTCTCCAGGTGTTCGAGAATCGACCCACTGTCTCCACCATTCTTCACAGTTTCGAACAGCTCCACTATGAAGAAGATTTCCTGAAGAATGAGTGTCTTTCTAAGTACAACGAACACAGGTGTAGCTTGTTTTTTAATCATGAGATTTTTTATCTCTGAGACATCAATCATAATATAATTTCCAATACATTAATTTTTGACTTCTATCATAATGTCATACCTAAGTGGTTGCTGCAGTAGTCATTTGGGAGTAATCCAAGGACCGGATGGTAAACCGCAATTTAATCCAGTGACAGGAAACGTATTATGTGTAGACGGTACTGAATCCCCTACTTGTACTATTTTCGGATATTTTCGGTTGATGCGAGGAAACCAACCTGAACAGACAGAAACCCAGCGTCTCTTAAGAGACACCTTTCCGGATGGGGAGGCGGATATTGAGAAGGTTTCGGTATGGATGCCAGACGTTATGCTTAACGTTTATCATACCCTTGAAGAATATCATGACACTTTGGAATTCGAGGACTATCTTGCAGCTGAAGAAGCTCTTAGACTCTACATAATGGCTTGTGATGCTCTGCTTTTGACTGCAGATCCAGATGCTCAGCCATTGAGTCTGCAATGTGAACGAGTTCCGGACAGGGCTCTGAATTTCCTGGCAGAAAGTATACAAGGAATGAAAAGGGATTACGTAAATTCAGGCAATGCTTCGCGAAACGAATTCTCCACGGACATGATCAGTTCACTAAAAGGTTATCTAGAGTCATATTTTAATCAGTCATATACTCAGCTGGGAATGCTGCTTGCTATGACGGAAGAAAACCCGCAACAGGTTCTCCCCTGGCATCGAGGATTGATAATAGCTCTGCAAGTATTGAGAGGAATGGATGATCTAGAGCAGGATCCGGAAATAGTTCAAAAGATACGGTTACAGTTGGTGCCAATTGATCAGGAATCAGATGACGCTGTTGGGATCCAGAAATCTGGGGGTGAAGAATTTGTCAATACAAGAATAACGTACTCACAGCTTAGCGTGTTAAGACAGGGAGGCTTTTGTGAATTTAATATTGATCAAGGAAAAATAGAGTCTGTTTGTCTAACTGACGCAGGAAAAGAGCTCGCAAAATATATCTAAAAAGTACAGAGGACTAGGATGCTATATGCGGTATTAATGCGCTATGAATTAAGTGTGAGTCCGGCCCGATTTCCAGAATAGCAATCTTCAAACGAATAAGCGTATGCAGTCCTGTTTCGTTCAGACCTCAGGGAAGAATTCTCCATACAACTTTTCGATCCCATGAGCAAATTTTGAAAATTTTGTGACACGAAACTTAAAAAAGTTTGAGACACGATCAGCAAGCAATTCGTTACTGTGATTGTACTTTAACTCCAAGACACAGCCTGGAGAAGTTCCTTTTCGATTCCAATTAATCTCATACTTGTTTACTTCGTGAAAGTGAAGCTCTGAGTCAATAGTCAAGCGAAAAAGCTTGTCAGCTGACATAAAATATCTGCGGCGGTAGTGATTCATCAATACTGGTTCAACAAAACCAAGCTGTACCAAAATGTCTGAATCCAGACCTGCTCCGACTAGTGATTTCTGGATTTGATTTAAAAGTGGTTTTTCTGTGATGCTGAAAGAATCCAGAGGGATAACCTTCTTTGTTCCAACCAAGCCGATTTTGATTTTATACTCCAGCTGAGGCTTTTCAATAACGTCCTCAAAATCCTCATACCAGCGAATTCGTAATTTTACGCGTCTGTCAGCACCGTCCAGGTTTTTGAAATAGAATTTTAAGTCAGGTGTATCAAAATAAATATTGCTGACCTGGCGTTCATAGTAGATCTCCCGAAAGAAGTAAGGATGACACTTAATTACATTTGCCAAGTCTTGTTTGCTAAGCTCAGGCACATAGAATTTTCGTTCATAGCGATAACCACGGCTACCGTCAGTAGATTGAATTCCTTTCTTTATGTCATCGGCAGTTTTGGCGATTTTGGCAAGTTTATTAGCTTTCATAATATTTGGATTTAAAACCCGTGATAACTAGCGATTGGGCCTAGTTATTCGGTAAGACAATTGATTAGTCGAAAATCCCGTTATCATCAAAATAACTTATATTGACATTTGGATCAAGATTTCGGATAGCTTCTTTTGCTTCGTGTAAGTCTTGAAGCCGGTCGATATTGATAAGCCAGAGTGAGTCAACGGATTGTTCATTCTCGTCCAAGCGCTTCATTTTTATCTCAGAGCAATATTTCTCCAGGATACCTCCAATAGCCTGAATAGTAACTTTGTCTTTTAATTCCGAGGAAATGTTTAAGTACAAATTGTGGCGGATTTTTTTGTTTTGGATCATATTAATAACTCCTTTTATCACAATAATCAGCACAAGAATGAAGAAGAATAGCAATGTTACATATCTCTGACCTGCCCCAAAACCAACGCCCAGTGAAATTGACAAGAAAATGAAAGCAAGTTCTTCCGGCTCTTTAATAGCTGAGCGGAAGCGGATAATTGACAGTGATCCTACAAGCCCGAGAGATAGTGCAAGTGATGACTTAATTACAGAAATAATCATCATTGTGGTCATTGAGAGCATAATAAAATTGCGGGCAAATGCTTTTCGGTTTGACAATGCAGTTCCAAACTTAATATATACGAGACTTAAGATTAATGATGTGACAACAGTCAAAATCACATCGATAAAAAATTGCTCCAGACCCCCTTCAAGTGATTGAGAATTGAAGTACATCTGGATAAGATCAAACTTGTCCATGAAAGTATATATAAAATTTAAATCTGTGTCTGAATTTGAGTATAAGTGATTTTAAGCTAGAATTAAGCAAAAAATCAGGGAATCAAACAGACAATATTGCAATTATACATACATTTGCTAAGTGTATCAATCCTGTGTTAGAATTCACTGCAAAATAAATGGGGGAATTGAACCTGAATTTTGCTTTGAAAATTAAGTTTATTGTCATTTTCGATGCACGAGAAAAAAACAAAAATAGTTTGCACAATAGGTCCTTCGAGCTGGGAACCTGAGATTATGAAAGGCTTGATTGATGCCGGGATGAATATAGCCAGAGTCAATGCGGCTTTTGCCGATCCGGAAGAAATGGATCGAGTCCGCAAACTTGTTCACGGCATAAGTGATGAGGTTGCTTTGATGATCGATATCAAGGGACCTGAAGTTCGGTTGAATAAGTTTCCTGAGCCTATCGAGATCCAGGTTGGAGATGAAATTATTATAGGAAACTCTGACGATTGCGAGATATATCCGTCAAATTACAAAGACCTGTACAAAAGTCTTGAAGCCGGTCAGAGGATGGTAGTCGGGGATGGTGATGTTGAGTTGGAGTTAAAAGAGATTCAGGGGGATAAAATGCATTGTGAAGTTAAACTTGGGAAATTATTAAAACCGGGCAAGGCACTTAATCTTCCAGGTGCTGATTATTCAAGTACTGTTTTGACAGAGAAGGATAAGGAACGACTTGGACATGGGATGAAAACCGGTTGGGAAATGGTGTCAGCTTCATTCATCAGTGATAAGGAGTCTGCTCAAGAAGTTCGAGACTTTATGGGGGATTCTGAAATGAGGCTTATTGCTAAAATTGAAAATCAGGAAGGCGTCGACAACATTGATGATATTTTAGAGATAGTCGACGGCATTATGATAGCAAGAGGAGGGCTGGGAGTAGAGATTGGTCTTGAAAAAGTAAATATTGCCCAGAGAATTCTGACAAAGAAAGCTGCTGAGGCCGGGAAACCCTCAATTACTGCTACCCAAATGCTTGAGTCAATGACTGAAAATCCTCGTCCAACAAGAGCCGAGGCAAGTGATGCAACTACAGCTGTATTGCTCGGGTCCGATGCGTTGATGACTTCAGCAGAGACTACTACTGGTAAATATCCTGTAGATGCTATCAAATTTCTGACAAAAGCTGCGCATGAGGCAGAGAGATATGTTCAACCAAAGATTGTGACTACTCCATCTTTAATTTCTCGAGAGACTGATGCAATCACAAAGGCTGCTGCAGAGGTTTGCATAAACATGGATGACGAGATTGATGCAGTATTAGTTGTATCAAAGACAGGTCGCACCGCCGGAAATCTTGGCAGACATGGGATTTCACAGCCGATATACGCTTTTGCAAGTGATGGATTTTACAAGAGAGCTGTAATGCTGTACAAAGGGATTAACAGGGCTTTTGTGTATGAAGGTATTGAGAATGATTGTCAGGATTACGATCGGGATATCGGGATTAAAGTAATTATTGGTCTTGGCAAAGAAAAGGGAGTTATCAGATCAGGTCAGACTGTGTTGTTTTTAGGCCGCCCACCGATGGGAAGAAAGGAATTTTTTCCAAATATTTTTGAAATCGTGAAAGTAGAGTAATTAATGTGAATTACGAAATTCAGAAACCAATAGCGCAATAAATCCTAGTCGCCTTTTCATGCAGGATTATTTCGTAATTAACTTTATATTAAAAGCCTGAGTGATCCTGATAATAGCAGACTGCTCAAAAAACCGCTCAGTTTCAAAATAATTTATTAATAATCCCAAGCCTATGAGATTGGAAGACTATAAGTATAAAGTCGATTACAAGTGGCTTAAAACCAAAGACGACTCTAAAAAAGAATTTGATCTTATTTCACCGGCGGGACGCCGGCTTTATTTTAATTCAAAGATCGGAAAAGAATTATCGGCACTTCGGGAATATTTAAAAAACAATACCTTCATCGGATACTTATTGGCTCCTAAAATGGCAGGCAAGGGTACGTATTCAAAAATGCTGCGTGAAATCGTTGGCCCGGAGTATTTCGAAATTGTCAGTGTAGGAGATGCTGTGCGTGCAGCACACAAAGAATTTCTGGAGCAAGGGAAAAATTCTGATCTTTATGCATACGCCAAGGAAAATTATCGCGGAATGATGGGCTTGGATGAGGCTTTTGATTCACTTGTAAATCGAACACAAAAAGGACTCATGCCTACTGAGTTTATACTGACAATTGTTAAGCGAGAGATTGATAGAATTGGTCACAAATCTATTTTTATTGATGGATTTCCTCGAAAGGTCGATCAAGTTTCCTACTCTCTTTATTTTCGTGATTTGATTAATTATCGTGGGGATCCGGACTTGTTTGTGTTGATAAGTCTTCCACTTGAGGTAATAGATGCAAGAATTCGAGGTCGCAGAGTGTGTCCGAAATGTAAGACCCCTACAAATATTCGACTCCTTCCAACCTCTATAGTTCGTTTTGATGAAGAAACCCAAGATTACTACTTAGTGTGTGATAATCCAAATTGTGAGCCGACCCGACTGGTTGAGAAAGAAGGTGATGACAAGGGGATTGAGTTAATTCGAGAGAGGTTGGAAAATGATTTGGAGTTAGTTAACATGGCGAGAAACATGTACGGAATCAGTCGCATCGAGCTATTTAACTCACTTGAAGTTGATGTTGGCTATAAATATGTTGACGATTATGAAATTACCAAAGAGTATAGTTATGAGGGAAGAGGAGATGATATCGTAACTGTTCCTAAGCCTTTTGAAATTGAGGATCACGGGGTGAAGTACTTTAGTCTGCTGCCTCCTCCTGTGGTTGTTCAATTTGTAAGGCAATTAGTGGATGTTTTTAATCTTACATAGGGTATAAATCCATTGTCCGGGGAAGTGTTATCACCGCCTTACAACACAAAGGGCCAGGAAATTATGTTAAAATAAAGGTTGGTTAAATACGATTTACCCCTATAGTATTTCTCTCAAAATGAAGACTTGATATATATGTTGAGAGATGATAACATTGTCCTTACGTGAAAAATTCGTCCAAATCCCGCAACAATAAAGTAATCAAGAATTAAAATGGCTCCCAGTATTAAAGACTTAAAGAAGTCGAATAAAATTGCGTATGATGAGACAATTCGGAAAAATCTCATTGAACTTCATAAATTTCTTGGTTTAGGAATGACTGATGTTGCTGTTGAAGCAATTGGGGGTAGCGACACTTTTCTTCCACACGCCAAGAAAGCACTGAAATCTATGTCAAAGCAGGCATCTGATCTGACTGTAGCTTTATTGGAAGCTCGAGGTGATTCAAAACTTTCAAAGGAAGAGGAAAATGATTTCCGGTCTATAGCGTTGGTTACTTCAACTTTAGGTAATCTTCAGTTCAAGCTGAATGATTTGATTAAAATGGCTGAAATGGGCCAGGGCAGATCCGCAGATTTTTTAAACAGAGCGTCAAACTTCGCAGATGCGATTATGGCAGCCCAAGCCGAATTTCGAAACGCCAGGGCTGGTATCAACGCTCTAGGCGGTCTATCTGAGGATCCTTCTATTGCATACATTTTCAAAGGAAATTAATGTTTTGGGCGGACTTTTTGGGGTTTTGGACAGATATTGATGTCTCTTATCAAACGAGCGAGCGGACACGAACCCGTATGGGTTTGTGATATCGAGCGAGGGCAGAGTAGATAGCAAACGAGACGCCAGTTTGATTATCAAACAAGTGGGTGTACACAAAGCCGTAAGGGTTTGCGATACCAAGCGAGAGTAGATAACGAATGGGTAAAAACCCCATATCTATGGCGTAAACAAGGCCCAGGGTTTACCCCGGCGTGCAAAACATATTTGATTTTGTAATTTGAAAGGATGCCAATTATCTCTGTTATATAGACATTTACACGGTTTTCTGCAACGCATTTTTGACATTAAACCAATCTTTGTCGATTGCCCAAATTTTTAGGTTTTCGTTTGTTCTAAATGAGTGTGAATTGTGTACTATGGATTGATGAGTCTCGGTTTTTCTAATAGAAAGAATGAGTTGAACATCTTCACACAGGATGCGGAATGGAGCCCCTGGTAGGGTGTCAATACATTTTGTGCATTTTCAGATAGAAAGGGAACCTTGACCATGAAGTCTCTCATCGACTTCTCATCAATCCTAAGAGCTTCAGAGTTAGTAGTAAAGTAATCCTGTACCAACCTGTCCAGCTCGATCACACTCATCACATCAGAAAGAACCCTGATATTCTCCTCCAGTATCATCGTAGGATAATTCATTAATCTCTTCACTCCGGTAAGCCCTGTGTCTCCTAAAACCTCCAAAGGGGTCCTGCCATTCATGCCAATCCCACTATGTGGCCGTAAAGCATTAAAGTAGGTAAAGTATTGTCTGGCCTCAGTAAGAAAGCTATCCCTGTCATAGATATATTCCCCTCTGGGGACATAGAACTCTTCGTCATCAGTCTTATGTGATCTCTCTATCAGATTTTTGCGAACATCTCTGCCCGATTCGTAGCAATCTACATAGGTATTAAGAGTTCCCAGTATTTTGTTCCACTTTGCCTGCTTGTTTCTAGAGCTTCGAAAAAACTCGGATCCACCATCTGTGAGCACGTTTATCGCTGTTTCGTAGTTGTTTAGACATCCCCTTAAGTACTGTATTGCTGTTGTCAAAAACTTCAACCCAAACTCAGAAGTCAGGTTGTATGAGTACGATATGAATCGAAATCTACTCTTAGCATAAATTAGATTCCACTCGTACAGAGGTATATCTTCACTATCGGAAAACTTCTCGTAAATCTCTTCTGGTAATGCTCCTTGATCCAAAATATGTTTAGTGTCCAGATGCATAAATTCGAATGCTCCTATCTTTGTGTAGTCGTAAAGGTGTACTATCTCATGATTAGAAGACCTCCTCTTTTCGAGCTTGAGGTTGTTTCTTTTGTAAATACCCTTCATTTGGGGGAGCATGAGCTTTGCCAGTGACTTTTCCAGTTGACTTACATGTTTCTTGCTATTGCCCTTTGTACCGTACGCTCTTTTTAAGTGTCGAATCATCCTTTTAGGTCCGACTTTCAGGTTGTTATTGAAAATATGTATCACTTTTTCTTCCTGCTCAATATGGGCTTGCAGGGGATGTCTTCCTTTTGGCTTGGTACTCTGGAATCTAAGGCCCTTTAGAAGATCTTCGATCTCATTCACGCTGTGTGTCTCGTTGAGAACTTTGTTTTGGTCTTCCTTAGGAATCTTCCCGTTAAACTTCTTGATTATTGTTGATACAGTATTTCTTGAGCACTGGAACATTTCTGCTACAGCTATTTGTGTGTAGCCTTCTTTTTTATGCTTTTTTACTATTCTTAATTGCGCCACAAGTTCGTTTATTTTCTTCTGCTCTTTATATGACATTGGTTCTAATGGTAAAATACTCATGTGAGAGAGGTTTTACAGTTTAGTTATTGACTCTGTATTATACCTCTCTCCTTTTCTACTTTGTTTCTGCGCTATTTTCCCCTGTTCTTGTGGTTAAGTTTTTCCAGCATTATTACTGTACGTTTGTAAAAATGCACAAAATGTATTCTACCTTCTATCGGAATGGAGCCCCTTGATTATTTTCTTGATTTTAGGTTATGATGTAGTAACTGATATCGATGGGGGGAATTATTTTTTAGGTTTTGGAAATGGCAAAAATCTTAATAGTCGAGGATGAGAGTGGGATAGCACAAGCCTTTAGGAAACAGCTAACTTTAATTGGCGGCTTCGAGGTTGAGATTGCCGGTGGTGGGAAGGAGGCTCTTGAGAAGCTTGCCAATAAAGGTGTTTATGATCTTGTTCTTCTGGATTTAGTGATGCCTGAGGTGGATGGGCTTGCTGTTCTTCGTGAGTTGGGTGCTGACAAGGGTAAGTATGGTGAGGTTCCTGTGATTATTTTGACGAATGTTACGTCTGATGTGACTATGCAGGAGGCTTTGAAGCTTGGTGCCAAGGAGTATATTGTGAAGACTGATGTTGATCCTGATGCTCTGATTACAAAGATTAATGCTGTAATTGGTGGTAAGAATCAAGGTCAGTAACTACCCACTTCTGGGAATTATCTTATTGCATAAAAAAAGTTTAGTATGTATCCTGCGGAACTGAAAGAATACAAGCATGTATTAGACCCTTATATCGAGGACTTTTTGTCTATTAAGAAGAAGCAGCTTCGTGAAATCTCAGCTTTCTCTGTTGAATTTATGACTCGGCTTGAGAAGTATATTCTTGGTGGCGGAAAAAGAGCTCGGCCTGCAATTATGTTTATGACATATAAAATGCTCGGTGGAGCAAATGATGATGAAGTAGTTCGGATTTCGATGATTCTTGAGTTTCTACAGGCGTATTTTCTTATTCAGGACGATATCTTTGACTCAGCTTCACTGAGACGTGGCAGCGAGACTTATCATAAGAGTTTCGAGAAGTATGCAAAAAAGAATTATGTTAATGAAGATTCCGAACATTTTGGAATTGTTATGGGGACCTTAGGGAGTGATCTCGTAGCGGAGTTTATAAACGATGTTGTTACAGAATCAAGCATGTCTTCCAAAACAAAGATAGCACTACTAAAAACTATTTCTAAGAATATATCAGATGTTCTTCTTGGGCAGGCTGAGGATTACAGGTTGAGCCTTGAGTCTGATTTCACGCATAAGGATATATATCGTGTTTGTAAATTGAAGACGGCATCCTATTCGTTTGGATTACCAATGGAGTTATCTGGGATACTGGCTGATGTCTCAAGGAAAGATATTGATATTCTAAGGAAAAGCGCTTGCGCAGCAGGAGTAGCCTTTCAGATTCGGGATGATATTATGGGGCTTTATCAGGACGAAAAGCTTATGGGAAAAGACATGTTCTCTGACTTGAGAGAAGGAAAGAAAACCTTTTTGATTTTGCATGCACTAAATTATGGTGACGTGCCTGCTAAAAATGCGATAATAAACGCTCTAGGAAATGAAAACTTAAGTTTGGATGAGCTGCTTGATGTTAGGGAAAAAGTCAAGCAATCCGGATCTTTGGACTATGTAGAAAAAATGAGCGAGGAGTATCTTGAAGATAGTATTACGTTTTTAAGCCATTTTCCTTCTAGTGAGTACAAGAAATCCTTAGAAACAATATTTCGTTACCTATCAGGAAGGAGACTAGTTTAAGATTATGTGTCAAAACTCGCTGACCAACCTAAAAAAGGAGCTGCTATATAATGGGCATCTGACATCCGCTGCCGTTGCACTAATTGCTTTAGCAATGTACGCTCTAGGAGTG
>WJKH01000044.1 GCA_014729235.1 Candidatus Dojkabacteria bacterium
AAGAAGTTTCAATAAAGACTTTGAGTGAATCGACTAGATTCTTGGAGCCAGATACTCGGAATTTTTCTCTTTCCTCACTGGTCAGATTATTATGAATTTTATCAAACTCCTTAATATAAAACACCTGTCCCATCCACTTATACTCTGGAATATCTTCCGATGGGAGCTTTTCTAAAATTATTCCTTTTTCAGTAACCTCCTCATCTTCCCACAAAATCTTACCATTTCTTGCTAATGCTAAAGCAAAATGATATTCAGCTCTTCTTTCAGAATCTTTTAAACCTCTCATTAAATCTATCAATTTATTTACTTTTACAATATCAGTATTATTCTCCCCTACTATTCTCTGATTTCTTAAGATATCCCATTTTTCCCCCAGCCCTGGAATATCCATTCCTCCATCTGAACATAAGACATATGAATCAGTATGCATAGAAATCACTCTTGCTTTCTTTTTTGCGTTTCCTAATAATGAAGATTGATCTTCTTCTACATTAATTTCAATTCCTGTGTCCTTTAAAGGAATAACTTTAACACCACCTATTTGATCAAGGATCCATCTCATCTCCCCAGCTTTGTATTCATTATTTGTCCCAATTATAATATTCATATACTTTTTAATAAAAATCTAAATATTGTTTAATTTTATCAAAAATTCCCACCTCTTCATAGTCAAGTGCCATTGACTCGTAGTTAGATTAGAAATCGCCAAGAACACCTCTATGTAAAAACCAAACAACTTGCAAGGAACTGTCCAAAAAAGGTGTCCATAAAATGACCCTGCAGGGAACAATGTCGAACTTTTTTGAAAAATTAGCAAAGGAATTAGAATTTCTTAACAAACTTCAACACGGTAATAAATACGAAATCTCTTTACGAATTATTACTCACTAAGAATACAAGCTCCTTCCATTATCAGAGTTTTATTAGCATTTTTAATAAGTTCATCATTAGGACTCTTTAGTAGGCGTTGATTTTCTTTACACATAAAAACATCCCATGGTAAATCATATTCTTCGATTTTTGGATGACCTAATAATACTGTAAAAGCCAAATAATGCTCAAAAGCTTCATCAAACTTTAAGAATTTGGTAACTTGTATCTTTCCGAGGTCATGACCGAGAAGTAAATAGATTTCGATTTTATCTAATACTTTAAGAATTGTCGTACAATCTCCATACGTCATTTCTTTTAATTGTTCGTATGTTTTCTTTTTCACTTATTGTTACAAAAATTGATAGAATTCCTCATAATCCCTAAATATATTCTATCAGATCAGAACTCACCTTATCAAATAAATCAATTAAGCAATACATGCTTACGTGTTGAAAAGACGGACTACAAAACTTACGGATTTCATTCTTAGAAACTACATCGTTTGTAAAAGATTTATAAGAGTTTTTTTTAACTGAAGGTTTTTTACTCGGTTTCACCTCTCCGTGAATCTTTGTCATTAGAACAGCCACCTGATGTTTACAAAGTAGATCCCCTCTAAAAGCGGGACAATTACAATCCATATCCAGAGTTGAAAGGTCTATACTCACTTTATACTTATCCGTACCAACAACAACAGCTTCCAATAAGTCACTTTTATCCGTGTACTCAGTAACACGTCCTTGATCGTAGTATTTTTTCCCTCGAGTAAATGATTTTTCGTTAGTAAGTTTTTGAATTGTTTGTTCTGTAAATGTTTTCATTCTAATAAATCTATTACGTTTCTAAATTGATTAAGATACTTTACTCAACAAAATCTATTCCTTCAACTAATAGAAGCTTTTTATTATCTTTAGCACAATTAATGAGCTCATCGCTGAATCCAGATTTACTGTAAAGAATATAAAATTTCTCACTATCTAAAAATTCTTCTATTTGCTCTGATTTCGCAAACAACCTTGTTAATTCTATATCCCTGACTTTAGAATTCGACCACTTAGCTTCCATAAACAAGACCTTCCTTCTATCCTCAGTAAAACCTAATCCATCAATTTCTACCTCACTATCCCAATACCTTCCAAACCGATGTAATTTAATAAAACTGCTAGCGTTCTTTCGAACATGTGAACGTGCAATTTCTTCGTACACATTAGACTCCAAAAGGTTAAATTCATTTTTAAACTTTTCAGAAACCTCAGAAAAATTACTCATCTCAAGATCACTCCTGAATGCATATAAGTACTGAAACCAAAATCTAACAAAATTCTCAGTAAGAAAATATAGTCCTTTCCTTGATTTATTAGGTTTATCTTCATTAACAGGAACTTCTCTCTTAACAAATTGCAACCTCATCAATGAATCAATATATTTATTTACTAATTGTCTATCTTCACCAATACGATTTGCAATTTCTGTTATTCGTGTATTCCCTTCTGAAATTGCTTTCAAAATTGAGAAATATATATTTGGTTTTCTCAGCTCCTGTTTCAAGGCTATATTAACTTCATCGTGATACAATCCTTGTTTATCCCAACAAAGATTTTCAACAGCTTTATTCACACTTTTATAATCAGCAAAGCTTTCAAGATAAGCAGGCATACCACCTGTGATTGTGTAGTATTTTACGAATTCATTAAATGAAACCTTTGGAAAGAATTTCATACTTGATTCGTAATCCATAGGCTCAATCAATAATTGTGCAGTCAATCTTCCATAAAGCGGAGCCTTATACGATAATAATTCAGACTCCATCATTGTCATGCTTGACCCGCACAGAATCAGAAAAATGCTTGAATCTTTTATATGCTCATCCCAAATCTTTTGAAACACACTGCTTGTAGACTCTTCCGCTTCGACAAGATAAGGATATTCATCTATAACCACAACGAACTTTTTTTCATTTGACTTTTGCTTGAGATATATAAAAGCTTCAATCCAGTCGCCAAAGCCTTTTTTTTGAACAAACTCATCATTAAAGTAATTACCAACTACCCTTGCAAATTCAATTAACTGATCTTGATGAGTCCTTTTATCTGCCAGATAATAAATCCCTTTTCCATCCTCTATAAATCGTTTTATTAACTCTGTTTTTCCCACTCTCCGTTTACCGTGTACAATAACGAGTTGGGCTCGGTTTACACGCCACAGTTCTTCAAGTTTTTTTATTTCTTTTTCTCGATTAATAAATTTCATTTCTTTAGCCTTTATAACTCAATCATTGTATTCTATCACAAATAATGGTATTTGTATACTTGTAAGTATACTACTTCAAATTATACAGATCAATAATGAAAATAGTCCAGAGACTGTAAGCTTTTTAAACGGAAAAAAATAATTTTGAAATAGAAGTAACTGTCCAAAAAAGGTGTCCAGAAATGAGGCCCGCAGGGAATCAATTCTGGACTCGTTCCACTCATCTCAGAATTGCATGTATCGCGACAGCCGATCATCTCGCTCTGCTCGATTCTCGGGTCGCAGCTCTACGAACTAGTTCGATTTCATTTACCTTCACCAAGAAAAATCTCCACTTTCGTGAGGACCTTTCATGATGAGCACGCAGGGAACAATGTCGAACTTTTTTGATGGTCTGGTGGGGGAATTTAAGGGTATGGTTTTGCTTATGAGGTTGCGGGATTTGGCGGTGCAAGAGACTTAATGTTACAAGAGGCAAAGCTAAAACACCATTACCGAGGCGTTCTTACTTTTTCAGATCATAACCTTCTTGAATTAAAGCCTTAAGTTCAGTATCAAATTCTTCAGTATCTGATTAATCGATCTTATTGTGAAATGCATTTTTGGATGATTCATATATTATCTATACTTCATCAACCAATTGATAAATCTTATCTTTAAACTTAGACTTTTGGTTCGTTTTGCAAAAAAATGAAAAATTACTATGTACAGCGGCTCACCGTATGTTTCACTACCTTAAAGATTATTGTAGAATGATTTCATTAAGGTAATCTAAATCGTAAATCATATTAGATGAAGAAAATTGCAATTATTACAGACATACACGGAAATTACTACGGACTTGAAGCTTGCATAAAAGATATATTTGATGAGGGAATAGACGAAATTTATTGCTTAGGTGATTTGTTTACTGGATTGCCTAACACAAAGAATATATTCGAAATTATTCAAAGAGAAAAAATTCAATGTATCAGGGGAAATAATGAAGGATACTTATTAAAGTTCTACGACAAAAGTCTTGTAGACGATATGAAAACAGCAGTGAAATTTAAATCTTTACAATTTATTGCAAAACAATTATCTCCTGAAATTTTTAGATACATTGTTTCACTTCCGAAAACGTTGGAAGTTAAAAGCTTTTCCCAGAAAATTATCTTATGTCATGGAAC
>WJKH01000005.1 GCA_014729235.1 Candidatus Dojkabacteria bacterium
AAATTGATCTTATAATTGGGACTCATAGTTTACTGTCCGATAGAATCGAATTAAAGACTCCGGGGCTTATTGTTATTGATGAAGAACAGAAGTTTGGAGTCAAGCACAAGGAAAAAATAAAGGCTTTAAGGCTGAATGCACACACTTTGTCCATGACAGCTACTCCGATACCTCGTACCTTGCATATGTCGCTTTCGGGTATTCGGGATATTAGTGTGATTGCAACTCCGCCTCCAGGCCGAAAGCCTATCATTAATAAATCTCACATTTTTAATTGGGATATTGTTCAGCAGGCAATTGCAAAGGAAATGGTGCGCGATGGTCAGGTATACTACCTGCATAATCGCGTTGCTACTATAGATAAAACAGCCCTGAAAATTCAAGAACTATTTCCTCAGAAAAGAGTAGATGTGGTGCACGGAAGGATGGCGGCGTCTCATTTAGCATCTGTTATGCAGCGTTTTGCCAGGAAGGAAATCGATATACTGGTTTGTACAACTATTGTTGAAAACGGTTTGGATTTGGCAAATGTAAACACACTAATAATCGACGATGTCGAAAAACTTGGTTTAGCACAAATGTATCAAATTCGCGGCCGGATTGGCAGAGGGGAGCGTCAAGCATATGCGTATTTTCTGTATAAGAAACTGCGTGGTGATTCCAGGCTTAGACTTGAAGCGATAGAGGAATTTGAAGAACTCGGATCTGGGTTTCTCCTGGCTAGTCGTGATTTGGAGATTCGTGGTGCAGGAAGTATTTTGGGCAAGGAGCAGTCGGGTAGAATTCATGCGGTTGGTTACAGTCTCTATATGAAGATGTTGCGGGAATCAGTTGAAAAGCTTAAGGATAAAGGAAGTAATGAGGGTACTTCGAGAAGCGTGAAACACGGCGCAGGTTTCACGGGTGGTGGGTGGATCAGGTGAATCTAAATAGCGGATTTCTGCTGATACTAAGGCTGAATAGGTGAACAAGTAAACTACTCATTATGGGCCGGGTACCATATTTTTGACTCGATTTTAAATAGAGGGAATCCAGCAGTCCATGATTGCTTGATAGAGAAGTCATTAGAAATTCATTAGATATTCTCTTTGAAAATTATTGAAAATTTTGATAAACACAGTTAGTGCAGATTTGAAAATTTTGAATTAATTTTTCACTACATATTTTGTGGCGCAAGCACTGTACAGAAGGTTTAGATCTCAAACGTTTGATGAGCTGATTGGTCAGGATCATATTACCAAGCTATTAAAAAACGCTGTTAGTCAAGGCAAAGTGTCTCATGCATATCTCTTTGTAGGTTCGAGAGGTATAGGGAAGACTAGTGCTGCCAGAATTCTTGCGAAGGCAGTAAACTGCTTATCTCCTGAGAAAGATGGCAATCCATGCAATAAGTGTCTTGCATGCCAGGCAATTACAAATGGCCGATATCTGGATTTGATTGAAATTGATGCCGCTTCAAATCGTGGTATTGACCAAATTCGAGAGCTAAAGGAAAAAATTGAATTTTCTCCTGCCGAAGGCCGGTATAAAGTGTATATCATTGATGAAGTTCATATGCTTACGACTGAAGCCTTCAATGCACTGCTAAAGACTCTTGAAGAGCCCCCGGAGCACGTGATTTTCATACTTGCGACTACAGAAGCCTTTCGCCTCCCGCCGACAATACTATCGCGATGTCAGCGCTATGACTTTAAGCTTGGAACTGATGAGTTGGTAGCAAGCAGTATTGAAAAAGTTGCTGAAGACATTAATGTGAAATTGGATGAGGGTGCCACTCAGCTTCTTGTAAAAAGTGCTCAGGGAAGTTATCGTGATGCTCTTTCTTTGCTTGATGTAGTGATTAATTCGCAAATTGAGGGGGATAGTCCATCAGAAATTTCTCAGGAGGAAGTTGAGGAAGTTTTGGGAGTGCCTGACAGTGTTATGGTCACGGAATTTCTAAGTCGACTGGTAGAGAATGACGCTATGGGTGCACTTGAGCTCCTTAATGAGTTGAGCTGTTATGGTGTGAACTTTCAGCAGTTAATCAAATTGACCCTGGAGATTCTTCGTGAGATTTTAATAGCAGTTATTTCTGAAAAAAATGTGCAGGCTGAGTATCCGTTTGTTTCAAAGCTCAATCAGAAAGAGATAATTGGGATGATAGGTATCTTTCTGGAGGCCGAAAGAGGGCTGCATTCTGCTGTTATTCCCGGTTTGATAGTAGAGATGGTGATCCCCAAAATTCAGATGTTGCTTGGAGCAGAAATTGCTGAACCAATTGCAGATGTTGATAATGATGGGGATAACTCCGACACGGACGGAAATAATTCAGGAGACGATAGTCCCAAGCCGGACAAATCTGTAAAAGTGTCTGCAGAAAAGAAAACTAAGAAGAAAAAAAAGACACGAAAAACCAAATCATCGGCAAAAACTAAAACCGCAAAGTCCAAGCCTGCAGACAAAAAGAATATCGCTGAGAGCTCGGATGCGGATTCAAAAATATCCTCCAAACTAAAGAAAGATTCTCCAAAGGCATCGAAATCTGAAAGTTCTGGCGATTTGACTGTTGAAGACATTAAGAAATCCTGGACAAAGATTAAAAATGAAGTTAAGGAACAGAACGGTCATCTTTTGGCAATTTTGCAATCATCTGAGATTTCAAAATTATCGGGGAATACTTTGGTAATGAACGTAATTTATGAGTTTCACAAGGATAGGCTTGAATCTCCGAAGAGTAGGGATGTGATGTGTCAGGTATTTGAAAAAGTTCTAGGTTATAGGATTAGTTATGAGTGCAAAGTTGAGAAAAAAAATAGTTGTAAGAGACAGGTATCAAAAGAGATATTAATGAACGGGGTTCCAAAAGGTTATAATTTAGCCTCTGCAAAGCAAAAAAAAGAGGTTGCTAAGGGAAGTGTCGTCAAACCCCCCGATAAGAAGAGTGAAGCTGCTGCTCCCAGACTTACATCCAAGAAGGTTGAAGAGATCTTTTCAGGATTATAACTTCATCTGCTATAATATTCTTGTGTTTCACATAAGTTGTCAATTTTTTTAGTATGCCGGATAATATTTTTAACAATATGAAGGATCTTTATAAGATGCAGCGCGAGGCAAAGAAGATGCAGAAAAAGCTGCAGGAGCAGAAGATTGTGGCTGAGTCCAAAACGGGCAAGGTTACCTTATTTATGAATGCTGCTCAGGAGTATGAAGATATCCAGATTGATGAGTCATTGCTGGATCCTGAGATGATGGACTTATTGCGAAAGGAGATTAAGAGTGCTTTTAAGAATTTCCAGAAGAAGCTCCAAAAGGAGATGAAGAGTAACTTTGACATGGATGATCTAAAGGGAATGTTTTAGAATTGCCGGCTTTCGAATTCTCATTTCAGATTTTGGTTTTGTGAGCTTGTAATTTTCGATTTTTCAGGTCATGAGTTCGATTTAGATCATAACTAAGTATTTAAATAGACTTTTTGAGTTAATATGAAGGTGCTTCCCAGATCAGTTGAAAAAGTGATTGAGGAATTTGGCCGATTGCCGGGCATTGGTCCTAAAACTGCTGCAAGGATGGCATATCACTATATCCGGTCCTCTAACAAGGATGCTTCGAAATTAGCCGATGCCCTCAATGAGATGGAGGGCTCAATTGTTTTTTGTGAAAAATGTTTTAATGTGTCGGAGAGGAATGTGTGTGATATTTGTTCATCCAAATTGAGGTCTTATGATAAGATTTGTGTTGTTGAGGAGCCTCTTGATGTCGTGGCATTTGAAAAAGCCGGAATTTTTGAGGGGGTCTATTTTGTTTTGGGTGGTGTAATTTCTCCAGCAGATGGGATAGGTGCTGAAGAATTGCGGTTTCCTCAATTAAAAAAGAGGGTCGAGGAGCTGGTGAAGCTTGCTGAAACTGAAATTGAGGTGATTTTAGCAACTAATCCCAGTCTCGAGGGTGAAGCAACAGCTTCGTATGCTCAGGATTTAATGAAGGAATTGACTGATGCCGGCAAAATTAAAATTTCACGCCTGGCGATGGGTCTTCCCACGGGTGCTGATCTGGAGTACGCTGACAGGTTGACTTTAAAGAGGGCGATGGAGGGGAGGGGCTGACTGGCATCCTCTTTCTCCTCAAGTAAACGGCGGATTACAGTATCTATTGTGAAATGGATATTCGCGCACGTTTAAATTTCGGATCAAGAGTATGCCGGTCAGCTCTGGGATTGTAAACTTCAATACCAAGGAGATCACCGACAATTTCGCCCAAATCTCTTCGGCACGAATAAATGCTTTCATAAACAGAGGTAGAGGTGATACTCTTTCCCCTCAAGTAAACGGCGGATTATGGTATATATTGTGAGGTAGTTATTCGCGCACGTTTTTATGGTATTATTCATATGTGTCGGGTTTAAAATTTATTTACCAAAATCTATTTTACCAGACACACTCTATTTTACAGTCTCAATTTCCGGATCAAGAGTATGCCGGTCAGCCACTAAAATCTTCAACCACTGATCTTCTCGAGTTAATAGATCAAACTGTCAATGCCAATGAAGCAGATAACTCACATGTGAAATTTTGAAAACCATTGATTGATGGATTGTTATGAGATATAATCTACAGCAATGAGACATACTGAAAAAAGGAATACAACATATTTGTTCTGTTGTGAAGCCACAATTTAGAGGCTTATTTTCAGATATACTCAGTGTTTTCCCCGGTAGTCCCAATTTTTATGAAATTCAGCCAGTGCAAATGGCTGGGAAATGCTGTAGAATTGAGTAGAGCCGGGTAGTTAAATTCATTTTTATTTACCATGAAAAAGCTAAAGTTAAAAAATACGCTGACTCGCAAAGTTGAGTCACTTGATCCTATTGAGGAAGAAAAAATCAAAATGTATAACTGTGGGCCAACAGTCTATTGGAATGTGCATGCTGGGAATTTGCGTGCAGATGTAGTGTGGGACGTTTTAGCCCGGACCATAAGATATTTAGGGTATGACCTTGATAGGATTATGAATTTTACAGACGTCGGGCATATGTTTCATGACGAAGACTTTGGCGAAGATAAGGTAGAATCTCGTGCTCGAGCGGAGGACAAGGACCCAATTGATATAGCTAACTCATATATTGAACAAATCTTAGGTGAGTTTAAAAAGATGAATATCCTGAACCCTGATGGGACAGAGATTACTGCTGAGCAAATAAATACTTATATCGCACAGTCTCCAAAAGATACAAATGGTGATGGAGTTTATAAACCTGGCAATTCAGATAATAAAAATTTTCATGGGTGGACTCGAGCAGTCGATCATGTTGAAGAAATGATTGAAATCGTACGTAAAATTATGAACAAAGGATTTGCTTATGAAACTGGTCAAGCCGTGTACTTTGATGTAACAAAATACCCGGATTACACAACCTTGTCGGGTCAGAGTCTGAATGAAAAAGCTGAGGCGGTACGTGATGAAGTGCAGGTTGATTCACAGAAAAAACATCCGGCAGATTTTGTTCTGTGGATGAAGCGCACAGGCAAATATGCGGATCACATTATGCATTGGAATTCTCCTTGGGGAGACGGTTTCCCGGGTTGGCATATTGAGTGTACAGCTATGGCTTCAACTTACCTTGATGAGCGTTTTGATATACACACAGGTGGCGTGGATCATATTGGAGTTCACCACACAAATGAACGGGCTCAGAATTTTGGAGCATTTGGACATGATGGTGCCAATTTTTGGGTTCATAATGAAATGCTTGTTGATAAAGAGGGCGAAAAAGCTTCGAAAAGCAAGAAGAATGTATACTTTTTGGAGGATATCGAAGCCAAGGGATTTAGTCCGCTGGATTTAAGGTACTACTTTCTGACAGCAAGTTATACTAAGCCCATGGCCTTTAGTTGGGAGGGATTGGATGGAGCTAAAGCATCTCGCGCGTCAATAATTAAGTCTCTTGCAGATATATATGTCGAAGACTACGACGGTGGGGATATGCTGGAGGCCTATGTTGAGGAGTTTAGTGACGCGGTGGCTGACAACATCAATACCCCGACAGCGTTGGCTGTTCTCCACAAGTTGGTTGTATCATCAGAGGATCCATCAGATATACTTAGAACTGCGGAAGAGATAGATCGTGTGTTAGGCTTGGATCTTATTAAGTCGGTGAAAGATTATAAAAGCAATCAAGTTGAGATTGACGATTTAAGTGATGAGGTACAGGGGCTTTTAAATGATCGCTTGCAAGCACGCAACGAAAAGAATTTTGACAAGTCTGACGAAATTAGGGATAAGTTGTCTACTATAGGGTATGAAGTTATTGATACCGAAGAGGGACAGACTGTGAAGAAGCTTTAATTGAAAAACAAGAATCTTAGATGCAGAAAACCGCAACGGTAAAACTGAATAAAAAAGAAGCGAGTCTTGTTCAGGATAAACTGGAAAGTGTCGGCTGGGAAGCAGAAATTGATAAAAACCAGTATGTGAATTGGCGGATGGTTAATCTCAGCGGAGCTATAGCAGTGATGTATACCAGCGGAAAGCTCGTGTTGCAGGGGGAAGCTTCGATAATTGAAAATACTCTCACTGAACTTGGAAATAATTCAATTTCATCTACAAATAAAATTAAAGGACAGGAATTTAAACCTTCGGAAATTATTGGCTGTGATGAGGCTGGCAAAGGCGAATTCTTTGGCCCGTTGGTCCTTGGGGTTTGTTATATACCGGAAGACAGGGTTTCTGAAGTAAAAAGTATGGGGGTTCAGGACTCAAAAAGATTGTCGGATGACAAGATTTTATCCATAGCAGAAACACTAGAGGGGAAAGTCTTATACGAATTAGATGTATTGGAGCCAACAAAGCTAAATGCAATGTGGGGAGAGACTCGGAACTTATCGGAAGTTATGGCACAGCGGTATTCTGTTACGATAAAACGATTGGTTGATGAGCTTGAAGGGACTGACTTTACATGTAAAGCGATAGTGATTGATCAGTTTACCAAGATTTCAACTCGAGTTGAGAATGCACTGAAAGAAGTAGGGATTTGTCCTTCGGAAACTGGTCTAAAGTGTATCCAGATCCCAAGAGGGGAAGCCCATTTATCTGTTGCAGCGGCTTCAATTTTAGCCAGAGCGGCTTATTTGAACAAAATGTCAGAGTACGAGGAGGAATTTGATATAGGAATTCCTCGCGGTTATGATGGTGTGGCAGCTTTTTCACGTAAATTCATCGCAGAGTACAGTGAAGATGAACTCCAAAAGCTTGCGAAGACTTTTTTCAAGACTTACAAGGAGTTAAATCTATAGGAGAGGGGTGGTATCATTTGCTTCGTTTTTTTCGGTATATCAGTATTATAACTGTTGTAACGAGTATAATTGTTAGAAGGATAATGAAGGGTGTGTAGATTGGATTGATAATTTGCATATTTGTAAGCACTGTATTCTCCTCAGGAATTACTTTCGCAGCGAGAGTCTTTTTCTCAAGCAAGTGAATAAAGTCTTCAATTGAATGAATTGACCATAGATTAAGTGTATATGTCTGGCTTATAGTCTCGCCCGGCATAAGCTCGCTCTCTTTCTGATTAAAATCTAATGAAATAGGGTCTTTATCTTTCCATTCGCCCAGGACTTCGATGCTACCAATTGGTTTATAGGTAAAGCGGGAATTATTGACCAGGTCTACTGTAAACTTGGTTGGCTGTATGATGCTTCCTTTATTGATAACGTTTATATTCAAATCCACTTGGGTGTTTGCCTCAGAGTAGGGAGTGGATTCCCCAGCCAGCACATCAATTTGGACTTTAACCCCAATGCCGTGTCTTGTACTGATGCCTGCTTTTGAATCCTCGAGGGATAGTTGCGCTTGATCTACTGGAGATGCGATAACTCCAATAAAATTATAGTATGTTCCGGAGTCAGTATCGTTTGGAATACTTATTGTATATGGTATTTCGACTTCGGATTTCGGGCTAACTATAATCGATGAATTCTCGATGTCAGGAAACGTTATAAATACACTATCTTGGGAATTAGAGCCCACAGTTGTTAAAATTTCTTTCTTGTTTTTAGGGTTGAATTTATGGGATTCTATGGTTAATTGCAGTTTGGTTTCCTCAGTGTTGCGATATTTAATTGAGCTTTGTAACTCGGTTCCGGCTTTGATTTCAAATCTATTATTGGCTGGCTGAATTTCAGATGCATGAACTCGATGTGTGAATGATAAAGCAAGGGCTATGCATACAATGAAAGATGACATTTTTTTAATTCCGGGTTTATTTCTCATTGTTTTTATTACTAATAATCCGCTGTGAGCTGGGCTTTAGGCTCTTCTTAGTTCACAATTGCCCAAAAAGTTATTGTTTCGGAGTAATTTCCTGCAGGAGTACTGTAATTGCTTTTTGCTCCAACATGCATGGCTGATCGAGCGTTGTAAATTGGGCCTGAACTGTCATAAATATAATTTACGGAAGTATCGATTTCTCCGATGTTATTAGTTCTGCTGCTATAAGTTTTATTATACTGTGGGTACACTGTTAACGAGTCTAGTATCCCGCTGCTGCCTCCTGTAAATTCAGCAGAGTTTCCTGACGGATAATCTTGCAGTCCAAAGCCGGTTTCGGATGTTTCAAGATCTGCTGTTGTGGAAATGATCTGGTAATTTGAATTATGCAGTGCACCATAGAGACCGTTTTGAGCCAAGGAGATTCCCGCCTGATTATTTGAGTTAACATTTAGCCATATTAAGCTTGAAGAAAGTGCTGGGACGTCAGGTTCAAGGTTTAAGCTAATATTATGTTGGGGTGAAGAGGGTGACCACGTTGTTCCCGAGATATCGAGATCGAAACTTAACGTGGGTGTTGTAGTTGTAGTTAATAGCGACGGACTGAACTTGCTTTCCGTAAAATCGCCGTGCAGGGCTGAAATCCGGAGATAATATGTAGTATTTTGATTGAGATTTCGGATATTAAAAACCTCTCCTTCCCAGTATGATGCGGTTCTGAAATTCCCTAATTCACGCGAACCGGTGGGCGTAAAAGTTGATGCGTCTATGTAATTCGTAGTGCCGGAGGTGAATCCCGGGTCCGTCGATAATTGCACTGCGTAAAGAGTATCTGCAGGGTTGTTTTGAGTACCAATTTCAAATCTGGCTCTGTCATAGCATCCGCCGTATCCGCAGGCAGCTACCATTCCATCGGTAGCAATATAACCCGGTGAGTTGCAATTTGATATACCATCTGTTGAGGTTTCGAAGCATTGTACCAGTGGTACGTTAGCTGTGTAAATTTCAACTGGTCCTGATTTTAAGGAGTAACTGTCTGACGTAAGCCTTGGGTTTGCTGAAAAGTCACCGATTGTACTGTGAAGGTTGAATTCATCTGATGAAGTAACAGAGTTTCCAGAGCTGATCGTTGCATCAACGATTTTATAATCTTCCGATTCCAGATCGACAGCAAGTGCAGGATTCCCGGCAGCAGAGTATAGCAGGATTGAAATAGTTGCTATTATATAGGACGCCATTTTTGGTTTGAATTTTCGGGGGCAATTTTTCATAAGAAAATAATACAATCTTTTGGTTTTTTGAGCAAATGCAGTTGAATAAATGCGGGGAATTTAATCTCAAGTTCGGTCATTTTGTAATATTTGCCCATTTCCAATCTTCAATTGACTTAACTGCTTCCGGAAAGGTACAATGATGGTAATTCAAATTAATTCACAAAAAAAATGAAAAAATTTTCACAGAAGTTCTTGTCCTTAGTTATGATTCTAGCGGCTGCAGTACTGCTTTCCTCCTGCGGTCAAAAAATTCCAAAGTCCGATGAAATAGCAACCGAATTTACTTCTGTTACAAATTCAAACAATCAGTTTGCAGTTGATTTATTTTCTGAGCTAAGTGCAGACGATGATGGGAATTTATTCTTTTCTCCGTATAGTATTGGTTCAGCGATAGCTATGACCTATGAAGGAGCAGAAGGGCAGACTGCGCAGGAAATTATGACAGCTTTTACTTTTCCTGGGGATAAAAACGCGCTGAGGGATGGATACCAGAGCTTCTATAACGCAATAAACAATTATGGCGAAGATTTTTCGCTTAGCACGGCTAATGCTATTTGGGTACAAGAGGGTTATCCAATTGCAAAAGAGTATATTGATACAGTTGACGCGTATTATGGAGGCAAAGCTACAAATCTTGATTTTATCAACAATTCAGAGAATTCAAGAGACACAATCAATAGTTGGGTTGCGGATCAGACGCAAAATAAAATCAGTAATCTAATGCCGGAGGGGACGATTAGTTCCTGGACAAGAATGGTTTTGACAAATGCAATTTATTTCGAGGCTAATTGGTATGATCAATTTGATTCCAATGATACAGAAGAGCAAGATTTTTATCTAAGCTCCGGTGAAAAAGTGCAAGTAGCTACTATGGCACGTGAAGGAAGTAGTGCTGAATTTGGCTATGCTGAGGATAAAACGGCTCAGATTTTGGAACTGCCTTATGAAGGAGAGGATGTCTCTATGATTATTTATCTTCCCAAAAAGAAGACGACAAAGGATTTGCAGCAGAAAATGACTGTAGATCAGATAGAGCAGTGGGAGAGTGATCTTGTTTCTCAGAAGGTAGATATGTTTATTCCGAAGTTTGAGTTTAAATTGAGCTATGATTTGGTTGATGTTCTTAATGATATGGGTATGGAAAAGGCTTTTGAGTCGGATGCGGATTTTACAGGGATGTTTGAAGAGGGGAGTAATGAGGATCTTTATATTGGGAATGTAGTTCATAAGGCTTTTGTTAAGGTTGATGAAGCAGGGACTGAAGCTGCTGCCGCCACAGGGATTGATATGGTCACGACAAGGGTTGAGCCTGCCAAGCCAAAGGTCCCGGTATTCAGGGCGGATCATCCGTTCATTTTTATAATTAAGGATAATAATTCGGATGTAATTTTGTTTATGGGGCGGGTAGCTGATCCCAGTGCTTAGGTCGTAGTTATTGGACTTGTCTGGAGCAGGATAATTGTATCATCCTTTATTGCCCATTCAATATCTTGGTATGTGTTAAATTTCTTCTCAACTGAAAGGCCTAATCTTACAAGTTGCCTTAGTGCGCGCAATTTACTTTTCTACAACAAAAACCAATTCATTTTCAAAAATAACCTCCGATACATTCCAGGGAAGACCGGAAATAAGGCCATAAAACATCTTCCTATAGTTTTCTTCCATACCCTTATCAACTCCACCTAAGGATTTCGTTGGAAATGAAACAACTAAAAACTTTGCCGGAATTGCCTTCATGATATCCAGAGAGCTGTCATTTTTCTGCCGATCGAACAAGACAAGAACCTTTAATAAGAGACATACGTCAGAAGGACGAAATTCTTCGAATAAGAAAACATCTCCAAGCTTTGCTTTAGCTGATTCATTTTGATCAAATAATTTGAAAATTGAATTTATGAAGTGAATTAGTTCGGAGTCTACATCGAA
>WJKH01000006.1 GCA_014729235.1 Candidatus Dojkabacteria bacterium
ACACAGAAACGTAACTGCCTTAGCAGTTAAAGCATTTGAAATTGGTAATTTAGACCGCAAATTGAAGCAGTAACGCTTGCAACAGCTTTCTCAACACCTTCAACAATGCTTGTCAAAACATTCTTGGCATTTGTCAATGCTGCCGGATTAAGAGCCGACATCTCTGCTTGTAGTGTAAAAGCATTTATCTTTGTCGATGCCTTACGTCCCCATTTTTTAAAGTGCTACAACTACAATTATACCACACTAATCCTCAGCAGGCAACACTATAGGATGGAAATTATTACAGAAAGCCGATTCAACATGACAGACGGCACCTTTTTGCTTTTACTCAGGGACTATCTTAATCAATCACAAACAAGCCGCCTTCCGATACCCGCATAAAATACCCCTTCAAAGAATAAATTGGAAAGTCAAAGCCATACACCTCATTTTCATCAACTATATAACCGTTATAGCGGCCATAATTCCAGTCCATAATCATATCGGCGGACACTTCAACTGAATCAGCCTGTTTAATAATATCGCTTGCCATTAAATCCCGCCCGGAGGCAGAATGCAGCCCAACTAGATTCCACCCGGAATTCAGATCTAACGGCAATTCCCCACGCACACGCCTTCCGCGCAGCTTGATTTGATCAGATGTAAAACTTTTCACAAAATAACCTTCTCCAGGAACGATATTAAAATCTGTACCAAAAGTCACCTGCTTACCATCGGAATTTTCACGAATAGAGTAAGGAATAAATTTCCCATTTCGATAAGCAGAAATATGAACAACATCAAACCCCTGCTTGTTAAGGACTTGCACCAACTCGGCAGCTGTACTGATACCCGAAGTTTTCTCTCCGGTCATCACGTATGGCAGAGAAATCAAATTCCATCCCTGTCCCAGTGCCAGACTAAAATAATCCACTTCCTTCTGAATTGAAAAAGCTTGATTATCCAGCTGATCTCCTAGTAATTGCCGCTCATCAGCATCAAAAACGCCATTCTGATTTTCATCATAAAATACCCTCACACTGGAAGTTTCATTAACCTCCAAACTTTTCTTATCATTACTAAAACCATTGAGAGTATATTCTCCCGGAGTCAGCACGCCTTGAGCTTCAATGTATTTCTCAAGCATCGTACCGTCAACATTACTATCCTCAAATGCATTATCCTGGGAATTAGCCGCAAAAATCAGCTGCAGCGGATCAATTTTACTTCCGTTCTTCTTAATGTCGTCGGATTTGAGGCCGTATTCTTTTATTTCACCATCAAAAATTGTCACTCCGAGATCTGTTGGAATTGAATCTGCGCACGTTTTCCCGGGCTGCCTTATCCAACAATTTCCCTCTATCATAGTACATGGATGGTTTCTAAGGCATTGGTATTCATAATCCGGATTATTAGCAGAATCAAGACCCTCAAATACCTCTCTGGGATCTACCTGATCCTGCTCATTTACTGCATCCTGCACAGAATAGACTCCGTTCTCATCCGGAACTGAGAGATTCTTTATCAATTTGGATAGCAAGGTATTCTCATCTGATGAATCCGTACCAGATTTTAGCGCAAGTGTCTCAAAATGGTAATGTTCAGAATTTCCATATCCTGTACTTCCCATTACTGGTGCCTGGCAAGCATATTTTATACATTGATTCTCATCCGGATAATCTAGATGGCACAGTCGACTTGCAAAATAACTATCATTAGAAGTGTCATAATTGACATAAAGGGTGTAGCATCCACAACCAACGTTTTGACCAGAAGAGTTTTTAGTTTTACTGTCATAGAATGCGGAGCAGCCGCGAAATTCAGTGTCGGGACTTGTACTAATCCCGGTTCTTGCAGGAATAACTTTCCTACCGGGGAAGGCTTTTAACTTACTATCAGTATATGCATAGCTCATATCAACAGCACAATAGTCTTTGTGGGTAGTACCAGGCTCTTCAGGGTCAGTATACTGCCCCTGAGTAAGCACACCAAACGAAGTGCAAATCTTACGATCTGCCCAATTCCATGATCCTTCCTTCAAACTATTGTGCAAAGTAATCTTCTCAGACTCCTCAAGAGCTTCGGTATCTATCTTATCTTCCTGACTTACAATACCCATTCCCGCTTCCTCAGGAGAGCGGCACCGCCCCCAGTCATTGCCTACACTTATACACCCAGCCTCTCCACAACCATTTGGGTGTAATCGACAGTTAAACCCGTCTTCACTGCATTCATACAACACCCCATTTTTACATGAAGTCTTCGGAAACATTTCTGGTGAATCACTCGATCCATCTGCACCTCCAGAGCCACTGGAGTCACCTCCGACAAACTCCTGCTCAGCACTCTCAAAATCACAACAGACCTTACCGCTATCACAGGATCCATCGACTATTTTGCCATTGGCCTCACACACAGCTGAATTGGTACAGCTATACTGACAAGTGTCGGACTGACCTGCATCAGATTCAGGAGGATCTGTCTCGTCTTCACCGGAAACAGCTGATTGACACTGTCCATTGTTGATTTCACAATTGGGATTGCTTGAACAAATATCCAGAGGCATATAACTACAATCACTATCTGACTGTGCAAAAGCACTTTCGGATAATTTTAGGTTGCTAGATGAAGTCTGTGAGAGATTATAATTTTGCTGCCAGTAATTAGACCCAAAGAAACGGCTCTCAACAGGCTTTAATTGCGAAGATTCACTCAAAAAACTTACTTCTCCAAAGGGCGAAATTATTGTAATTTTTAATGTTGAGGAATCGTTCATATTATTGTTGTCCATATCTTCGTTTGCAGCCTGGTTCTTGTCCCCCTCACTGTAAAGCCTCCCAATATCCAAACTGTAACCGCTGCCCCGGTCAACAACGGCAGAAACCACAGAATCAGGCTCGCTCGTACCTACCTCAACTTGATCACCAGCATATTTTTGAGCCAGAACAATTACATCTTCACGTGGGTTTGCTAATTCATCATAGATCTGGCCATACGCAAAATTCTGGGTGGCTGGAGAATTAGAGACTTCTGCTGTCGTAAACTCCAATTTCTTGCCAATTCGAAAGAATTTATTAGCAAAGATCCCGGTGCTGTAAGTTGTATCCGGATCAAGATTATTCAAAGTTACATGATGCGAATAATACTTTTGAGGTATCATGTCCGATAATTTCTTGTCTACACTGATATTTGCTTCTCCCGCATTCGTAGAAATATGACCACCATCGCGGTCATCATAAAAAATCTGAGATCTATTACCTATAACTTGGGACAGGGAATACATCGGAGTCCTCGAGGTCCAGATTAAAGTTGCGCTATTTTCTGTCACATTAGTGATCATGACATTTTTTACTCCAAAATAATAGGTGAGAAATTGACGAGTAAAAGACACAGTGCCGATGATAAGCAAAATTGAGGCAGCAACAGCAAAAACTATGTTACGCAAAGGATAATTAATATTTTGGTCTCCGATTGGGACAGTAATAAATTTCATCAGTAATAAAAAGCTATTGGTTAATCATTATCATCATCGTCATCTTTTTCAATTTCTCGTCCTTCTACAGAGGCTTCATCAAAATTAATTTGAGAAACCGAACCAGGAAGATCTACGTAACAGCACTTGACCGCTCTATCGGGGAATCGAGCTTCGATCAACTCTTTCGCCAATGCCGAAAACCTTTCGTGACAACGTTTATCATCTTGAAGGTCCTGTCCACACTCTATGGTCGCATCTATCCCATATCCCCCACAATCTTGATGGTCAATAAGCAGAATTTCGTCCGGATCATGCATCTCTACCGATAACTCCAACTGCCTCAAAAGATATTCAAAATGGTCGTCATCCAGGGGTTTTACTAAATCTCGTGTACCTCCAAAAACTATGATCTCATCAGACTTCCCGAAATATCCATTCTCAGCGAGCCATCTATGAACCGTTTCCTGAATTCGATAATCACCACAAGTCAACACAGTTGCTTTTGCTTTCTTCATTATTCAGATCGTAAAGTGAAATTATTCATGAGCTCCCATCACAGCTTTATTGTAGTCCAATGGATTAAAAATATCAATTGTAAACTGCGGTTATTATTCTGGATCCAGTTCATCAATTTTTGACTAAATTCAAATCGTGGAATGATTATTTTCAGTATCAAACCTCAAAATAGCCGAATAACGCACAAAGATCAGATAATAATTAACTCTCGTACAGCACGAGTAATCCCGGTATACAGCCATTTCCGCCACATATCATCAGTCATTTTACTGAAACGCTCTTCAAAAAGAATAACCCGCTCAGCCTGGCTGCCCTGAGCTTTGTGAACAGTAAGTGCATACCCGAAATCAAAAAGATCTCCATCAATAGACTTTGCGCGATCTTGAGTGAAATTAATTGCAGATTTTGCTCCGAATTGATCGATCAAAATCTGCCCGGAAAAAAGTTCATCTTCGCCATCCAATTCAATCTCGGAATAAAACCATTTGTCGTCCACCTTTTCAATTTGACTAATTGTTCCCAGCATACCGTTATAAATATCTTTCAATCGATTATTTCGAAGACAAATTACACGATCCCCGGGCTCAGGAGTAGGCGATTCGAACCCCAAATAATTTCGAATATGATTGTTCAGCTTTATTCTAGTGAAATTATAGCCGCATAATATCATGGTATTCTCATCGTATTTATTCAAAATGTCATTTATTTCATCTCTGGCATCGTCCGCTCGTTTATCAATTTTATATACATTGTCGGAATACCGCTTAACAGGAATCTCCCCAGTCTCTCTAGCTAAAATTGAAAGCTTGATAATTGGATTTCCTCGGGCCTGCCTATGAATTTCATTTAGCTTTAGCATCGGTTTTGACATAAGATTGAAATCTCCGCGAATAGGAGGAAGCTGCCCATGATCCCCAACAGCTATAATTGGCACCCCAAATGAGCTCAGATCCGTCCAAATCGACTGATCCACCATAGATCCCTCATCAACTATTATCAAATCGTACTTAATCTCTTCCTGACGCTCCCAGCCGATAATTACTTCACTATCATTAACTATAGGGGAGTAAATTAACGAGTGAATTGTACTTACGGAATCATTATCAGAAGCCGCATCATTTTCAGCAATTGTTTCACGAAGAACACGAGCCGCTTTTCCTGTGTAACTGCAAAAAGCTACTCGAATCTTTTTATTGATCTTGTTGAGTTCGCGGCGGAATTTTGCAACTACTGTAGTCTTTCCCGTGCCTGCATACCCGCCTAAAGTTATGTACGGTGTCCTTTGTCGAGATGTAAACCACGCTAAGAGATCGCGAATTGCTTTTTTTTGGTCGTTGGATAAATTCACCCCCGCTAACTTATAGTAAATTAATTAGGATTAAGAAATAATTCTGCTTTCAATAATATTGGTCATTCGCCCCTGCGCCTTGGCATCTCTTAAACCCACTGGCTACCCGCACTTTTCAACTGCAGTCTTCTTTGTTAACTCAAATTAATATTATAAAGTACTCAAGATTCAAAAGTTTTTGCTCTATTGATTTCTGAATTTCCTAACTCGCATAATATTATGCTTCTTACCGAAAAGCTCTTGCCTCAATGGCGGAGAGGACAGGATTCGAACCTGCGGTCCACATAATGCGGACTCCGCTTTTCGAAAGCGGTGCATTCGGCCACTCTGCCACCTCTCCGAATATTATTCTTCAGCTGCAATTATAACATCTTGCACATTCAGCACAAAAGTCCTCAACACCATTGTCTTATTGCATGTCAAATCATTTTCCAGCTAAGGTTAAACCAGCTACCTACGCCCACATACAGAAAAACTCCAAGGCAAAAAAACAGGCCTAAGGCTCAAAGATATTGCGGTAACACCATCGGCACTCGTTATGCTGTACATAAAAATAGTTCTACGTGAAACTCGTATAAAGGATAAAAAAGAATTTGTAACCCACTTAGCAGCAGTTGTATCAGTAAAATACCAGGGCACATCTTCGTTTACTGCCCACCTCCGTCAATAGCGTGAAGATCAGACCTCTTCGAGCTTCATCATGTCACCCCAAACCAGCTTGTCGACAAAGCTTTGATCTCTGACATCGCGATAAAGAAGCTTGTCCTGCAGTAAAGTAAAAATAGCCTGCCTATCGTCAGGATCTATAAGCATAATCAATTTCGAAGGAGCACGAAGTTTGGTATCCACTACAAGCATCTCCTGATTATTTTTCTTGCAAAACCAAAATTCCCCAAGCATAAACCACTCATAGAGCTTTTCCATAGTATCAATACCTCTAGCAGTAATTTTATGCGATACCTGAATTGGTTCGGTTGTCCTGGCCACATAGATAAAGAAAAGTAACGAAATCAAGGCAGCCATTAGAGCAAAATGCCCAAGAATCGCCAAATACAAAATAAACAGGAGAAAGAGCGCAACAATAGCAGTAAAGCTTTTCATCTCGAAAACTAAGACAGGGCGGATCGGAGCTTTCCACTCAAATAACTTAATATTCTGGATGACTTTTTGGTTTAACGAGGCCGAATCTTCATCTTCAATCTTAACCTCACCCTCGACGATTCCTTTGTTTACAGCGTTCTTCCTCCTTTTTAGAGCCTTTTCCTTAAGTTCCTCAAATTTCTCTTGCGTCTCTCGGAGTTTTAGTTCACCTGTAAGCGCCTGCGACAGCTTAACTATTTCATCATGTGTCTTTTCCTTCACTACAATCCTGTTTTATACTTTAACTAATGAATAATATAGCATCAGGCCAGCTTCATGGCAACTTAAATCAAGATATAGGACATGCGATTCATTTCAGAATTAATATTCCTAAAATCACTACAGCAACAATAGCCAGCCCCCATGTCAATGTCAGAAAATGAAAAATATTAAGTAGTAATAAGGCAACAACTATCAAACCTGCACTAACGCCCCATTTTAAGGCGTTATGAGCAGGAGGAAATTCGTTTCGGCCAAAAAGCATTAACTTTTGAAGAAGATATATTATTAAGGAGATCAAGCTTTCGGTAAAAAGCCCGATTAGCGCCAATACTGTAGCGATGTTATACCAATTTGGAAAGTTTTCGGCATCACGTGGCCGAAAATAGTCAAGTGTCTGGAAATAATACAAAAATACAACACTCAAAAGTCCCAAAATTAGTTGTATCCAAAAGTATTTCATATTTTTATTATTATAAGTCTGGCACAAAATCAAACTACTCAATATCCTCTCAAATGATACCAGATTAATTTATAAATCGTTAGTGTGATGCGCTGTTTAATAATTCAAAAAAATCGAACTGTAGCCAATATTATTGAAAAAGGGCTGGAAGCCTACGGCTATATTGTTGATAAGGAAATAATTTCAGAACAACTATTTGAGAAAATTCGAAGACGCCTTTACAAGCTGATTTTCGTCGACCTTGACGTTGAGAAGGAAAAAGGGGCGATCAAGTTGAGAAATCTGGTCGAAGAGCTCAAAGAAGGTGCGCAGCAGCCCTATTTGTTTGGAATAGGGGCAAAAAATGAATGGAAGAGAAGAATCAAGTTCCTAAAAGCGGGAGGTGATGATGTAATCAGTTATCCATTCATGGTTCAGGAGCTACTGGCGAGAATACAGTCTCTGTTGAGGCGTCCTCGAATTTCCAATAAAGATGTTGTTCACATTGAAACCTTATCAATTGATACATCAAATCATAAAGTCTTTAATGACAATGAACCCGTTAACTTAAGAAGAAAGGAGTATAGAATACTGGAGTACATGATTCGAAACCCAAATCGCCCAATCAGTCGAACTGAATTACTTGATCATGTCTGGGATTATAAACGGATAACTGGTTCCAATACAGTAGATGTACATATAAACCAAATTCGCAACAAAATTGATTGCCCAAAGCTCATCGAAACGGTATATGGATTTGGATACAAACTCAATGACTCAAGCTCAACCAGAGACTCAAATCACACCTATCAAAAAGAAAAATCCTCAGCCTCAATTGCCAAAAAGAATCTCAAACGGAAAAAATCAAAATCTGATTTGAAGCCAGAAGAATGTAAACTGCCCGAACTCCGGTAAACTTCCCTTTTAGGTAGTATTGTAATCTAGAACCGGACTCGATTCAACTATAACCGCATTGGCATAATCAAATGTATGTAGCTGTCATTTCCCTTAATCTTAAAGACTCCGGGTGATACTGGAGTATTGCACTCGAATTCAATTTCTTCACCAGCTGCATTTGTTAGGAAATCAGTCAAAAACCGCGAGCTAAAAGCCATCTCAATTGAATCGCCATCTACTTCCGCATCAAAAACACTTTGATTGCTGCCAACATCAGCCTGAGAAGCTGACATAGTCACAGTCTTTTTCTTTGGATCTACCTTCAATATGGTCTTATTCCCTAATACACTTCGGGCAATAATGCTTACCACTTTCAGAGAATTCTGGAAATCCACTTTGGAAAATGAGCAAGTTGTCTGATGGGTACTTGGGATTATCGCTTTGTAATCAGGAAATTGCCCATCAATCAAACGAGAAACCAGATCAATATCATTAAATCTAAACAGAACCTGATTTTTGTCTTCAAGAAGATAAAAGTCTACATACTCATCATCAACTTCGTCTTGAGAAAAGTCAGTCAAAATTCTCGCAAGCTCCTCAAATGCTTTCGCCGGGACCAATAGTTCAATGCTGTCTTTAATCGGGGTGCTTAGTCGTACAACATAGCGGGATAATCTAAGTCCATCGGCGGCAACAAACGCCATAACATCATCTTCAATTTCAATTCGAACCCCGGTAAGTACTGGTTTAACATCGTCTTTAGCAGCAGAAAATGCAACTTTGCTTACAGCATCAATTACATCTTCTTTTGAAATCCGAAGTAAAGGTTTTTCCGCTTTTATAGCACCTATAGTTGGAAAATCATCTGCTACTGTTGTATTAAATTTCGCATAGTTATTGGGTGTCGAAACTGTAAAAACTTGGTTATCAAGTAAACCGTCAACTTTATCAGCATTTACGGAGTGTACAAATTCAGAAAGCTGACGTGCAGGAATTGTTGTCTTGCCCTCAGCTCGAACTTCTGCCCCGATCCAGCAATGAATGCCAACCTCCAGGTCGGTTGCCGTCATCATTAATTTTCCTTTTGATGTCTCGAACATTACATTATTTAAAATTGGAAGTCCCGGCTTGGAACTGACTATTCGACTCACAATGTTTAAATATTTTGAAAAGGTATCCTGGTTGCAAGAAAACTGCATAATATTGATTTAACAATTAAAATGATTGGCAGTGAAGTTACGGTCGTGTCTTAAATTCCAAACACTGCTCTATTATATAGATCATTTAAAAAAAATCCAAGATTTTCCTTGCGCTTAATTGGAGTCTACTTGTTTACTGTTTTTATTTTATAATAATTTGTAGAAGTTGTAGTAGGGAATGTAGATATGGGGGCAAGTCCGTTGATGATTTTGCTCTTTGCTTTATTTCGAAAAGATTCAGCATAATGTACCAATGTGGATAACAGAGAATTTAAGGAAGAGCTGTAAAATTAAAGAATCCCAATGTGAACTCTTCTGAAAAACTTCTAAATACAGATGTTTTCTGTATATTAGCGGATTGTGGATAATTTCATGGAGAAAATTTGGATAATTGGCTCATTCTGTAGATAATGATTGAAAACAAGAGTCTTGTTATTCCAAGAGAATTACGAAGGTTTCCGTGATTACGGCAAAATTTCTTGCGGATAAATTTTCAAGTGCCCACATACTATACTCAAGTGATCCACGAGTTATCCACATTGGCAAAACTAGCCTTAAATTAGATCGGGATATAGGGCAAAACTATATGCGGAAAAGGAGGCGTAAGCTTCGTAAAACAAATTTAGTCAGAGAGCTGCGTTTTGCAGCGCGCAATTTTGACAGCAAATTTCTCATCTTCTTCAAGCATTTCTTCAATCTTGTCGCAGGCATGAATTACAGTTGTGTGATCTTTCCTATTGACTTCATGAGCAACTTTCTCAAGAGGATAGTCGAGCTCGTTTCTGAGTAGATACATTGCAACCTGACGGGCAAGTGCTATATAAGCAGTGCGTCGCTTGCCTTTGATTTCCGAATTTTTAACATCAAATACTTCACATACTGCAGACAAAATCTTTTTGGGAGTTATCCTCTTTCGTTTGCTTGCAATATCTAATTGAAGCATTTTTTCAACTTCTTCTTGAGTAGGGACTTTTTGGTCAATTCTCATTGTGGTTATAACCTTGGTGATTGCGCCTTCGAGTTCGCGGACATTAGTTTCTATCCTTTCCGCGATCAAATGTAAGATCTCCATTGGCACTTGTACCTTGTGATTTTGGACAGTTTGCTGAAGAATTGCCAGTCGTGTTTCGATATCGGGGGTCTGAATATCAACGACCATGCCTCCTTGAAATCTCGAGCGTAAGCGATCAGTGAGATTGCTGATTTCTTTGGGTGGGCGGTCAGATGCCATGATAATTTGTTTATTAGCAAGGTAAAGTGTATTAAATGTGTTGAATACTTCGTCCTGAGTTTTGACAAAACGGCTAATAGCCTGGATGTCGTCAAGTAGCAGAACGTCAACCTTACGGTATTTATTCCGGAATTCTTCATTTTTCCGTTGTCTTATGGCCATTATCAGCTCGTTAAGAAACTTCTCAATTGGACAGTAAATAATTTTGGTCTCCGGGTCACGATTAACAATCTCATTGCCGATAGCCTGCATCAAATGCGTTTTTCCAACTCCCGTTCCGCCATAGTAGAAGACTGGATTGTAGGAGTCCCCGGGTGATTCAATAACTGCTTCCGCTACTGCGAAAGCCAATCGATTATTGCTTCCGACGATAAATGAGCTAATAGTGTAGCTTGAATTTAAGAAAGCTTCTTTCTTTTTGTGTTCTAGCGAATCCGCATCACTTTTGAAAAAAGAAGTCTGATTTGAATCATCTTTTGAAGAAGTTCCGGATTGTTTTGAAGTGCTTCCTTTGGGATTATAGTATTCGTATTTGGTCTCAAGTTTTTGTTTTGGAGGTTGAGAATTGGGTTTCTGTGAGTCGGAGTCGTTTGCCTGATCTTGAGGAAAGAGTTGATGCAAATTGATTAAGATATCAAAGTTTTGGCCTGTTGCATTTCGCAAGACCTTTTTCAGTATGGCGATGTTATTTGAGAGAATCCACTCTTTTTTGTATGAGCTGTCACATGAGAATTCAGCTATGCCGGTTTCGAGTTTTACCAACGTAACGGAAGAATACCAGGTGCTAAAAACTCTTGGGGTAAGATACATACGTAATTGTTCTTTAACCACTTTCCAGACCTCATCGATGTCAAAATCCTGAGAGTTGCTATCGTTTTCTGCCATTAGTGTTGGTTTCGGTATATCGGCTGTTTTTTCTTCTTCAAATTGAAGTCTCTCCATGGCAATTAAAAGGTATATAGGTTTAATTTGTATGGGATTCTAATTTTTATCGGGGCAGTAACTAGAATGTCGAGACTATAATCGCTCTTTGTGGATAAGTTGTCAAGAATGATATCGATGAGTACTTTAACTTTTTATTTTACCAGGTTTTAAGAATTGAAATTTTGAAATAGAATTTGGGTATGTAGAAATAGAGACACATGAGAGTGGTATGATTGATATCGAGTTTTGGTGGCTAAGATCAATATAGTTTTACAAAAGTTAAACATTCCTATATAATTGCAGTCTATGAAAAGAACTTATCAACCTAAAAAAAAGAAGAGGCTTCGCAATTCTGGTTTTCTTTCCAGAAAGAAGACTGCCGGTGGGAAAAAAGTTATAAAGAGACGTCGTCGAAAAGGTCGTAAGGATCTTACAGCATCTGACGAGTTCAGAAAAAAGAGAAAAAGACCGAGGAAACGGAACAGATAGTACATCTCCGTAATTGACGTTTCTTTTTAAATAATCCTATTCTATGCTTCCTACAAGATTTCGACTAAAGCAGCGAAAATTTTTCAAAGCCACTTCTAAAGGGGCTATCAAGAAACGCGGGAAGTTTGGGATGCTTATTGGTAGAAAATTTTCACCCGATGCTTTTAAATCAAATAAAACATCATTTACGGGTCATGATTCTGAGTCGACTTCACCTGCAGTAAAGTTTGGATATGTTATTTCCAAGAAAATTGGGAATGCAGTCTATAGAAACAAGTACAAGCGAGTGCTGTCTTCAATTACCAGAGAGTATATGGCCCAAGGCGGTTTAAACTCGCTCCCTGCTACTGAGGATGTTTATGTTTTTGTGTATGTAGCATTTATTCCGTATGAGGATTATAAATCTCTTAAAGCGGAATTTTTTCGTCAAATTAAAACTATTTCCAAGTCTTTTTCTGCGTAATTTTATAAAGTATTTCTAATGCGTTATATTTTGATGTTTCTAATTAGGATTTATCAGAAGACTTTATCGTTTGATCACGGATTAATGGGTAGGGTTTTTCCTGGGATAAAATCGTGTATTTTTACGCCGACCTGTTCGGAGTATGGTTACCAGGCGATCGAGCGTTATGGGGCAATAAGGGGCTCCTGGATGGCTGTTCAGAGGATTGTCAGGTGCGGTCCATGGAGCGCTCCCGGTTACGATCCGGTGCCTCAGAGGGATAGATAAGATCGGTCTTTTTGATGATGCTTTCTTCGTATTTGAAAGGGTTTCTCGGGAGCTCAATCTGGTTCTGGCACTAATACCTTATTAATACACTGTCCTTGTCCTCAACCACTGAATCCTGTATAATCGCTCGATAAATCAGTACAGCACAAATTGAAAATATGAGAACACAATATTAACCTCTTTCCTGAAAGCAAGAGAGCCGATTAATTAAAATTTTTGAGAGAAATTTCCAAATGGGCGAAGTAATTAAAACAATATGGAATACCGTACTTTATTATCCTTTCCTAAACTTTTTATTTGTTTTGTACCATTTGCTAGGTGATAACCTTGGATTAGCAGTTATTGCAATCGGTATCTTGAGCCGCCTCGCACTTATCCCAATTGCAAAGAAGCAGATGGAAAGCACACAGGTATTGACTAAACTTCGTCCCGAAATTGAGAAACTGCAAAAGAAATATGCAAATAACCAGGAAAAGTTGGCCAAAGAGCAGATTAAGCTGTATCGCAAGTTTAATTACAATCCTATCGGTTGTTTTGGAACTTTCTTTATTCAGATTATTATTTTGCTTATCGTTGTAGGCGTAATTCGAAACATCTCTTCATCAGAATTTATTACCAACTTCACAGGAATTTATGATTTTGTTAAGGCCTGGGTAGTAAACGGGAATGAAAATTTCGCTGTGAATACAAATTTTCTAGGGATGCAGCTCGATCAGAATTATACTGAGCTGATTGACAAGTGTAATTGCATCCCACTAAAAGATACGCTGCTTAATATTCCTTATACAATCTTATCAATTACCATTGGTGTACTAAAGGTCCCTTCAGCATTAAATTATTGGCTATTGGGAATAAGTGTTGCCGCCGTTCAGCTAGTTGCATCAAATTTTATGAAGCACTTCCAGGGCATGGATACCGGGAAAAAATCTAAGAAAACAAAGAAAAAAGACCCTGAGGAAATGACCCAGGAGGAGATCCAGCAGGAAGCTGCTCAGTCTATGACAAAGATCCTCCCAATTATGACATTTGTTATTACTCTTGGTTATCCAGCTGTTTTGGGAGTTTATTGGCTAGCTCAATCTGTTATGACATTTGTGCAATATTTTATTATCGATAAGGAAAAAACTGTAGATTATTTTAAGGAGGCATATTCCGACTTACGTGATAAATTCCCGTTTTTGCCTTCAAGGGAGCGAAAGAAGGAATCTCCGACTAAGGATTCAGATTCCAAGAGTAGCAAAAAATCGAAATCTAAGAAGAAAGATAGCAAATAATTGCTCAGATTAAATTTTTTATAAAAAATTATGAAGCAAAAGGATATTTTAAGCAATGTCGAGAGGATTTCGAAATCTCTCAAGGATTTGATGGGGCTGGATGGAGTTGTAGAAATGGAAGTTATCGAGGATTTGAGTCAGGAAGAGTATCCCAGATACAAAGTAAATTTCACGGGGGAAGATTTAGGCTTTTTGATTGGTCCGCAGGGCCGACATCTACAGTCAATTCAATATATTATGAGGCTGATGTTGAATAAATTGCTTGAAGAAGATCAGAGGGTTGACATTCTCGCAGATGCAGGAGGATACGTTGATGACCGGATTCAGAGAATTGAATCATTGGCAATGAAGAAAGCTGATGATGCCCGTATTATGGGAACCGAGGTATCTCTTGATCCTATGAATGCTTTTGAGCGGAAGGTTGTCCATATGGCCATTTCCAAGTTTGATGATGTTGAGACCGAGAGTCAGGGAGAAGGATATGATCGGCATGTAACGATTATTCCTAAGTCTGATGAAGAATTGGGGATTGGTATGGATGAGGATCCCGAGGAGCTGGAGGAGTCAGAAGAATAGTCTCTCTTCCATAGCGGGTATTTTCGAGCAACAGGCTGTATATTTTGAACTTATCACCTATATTAGGGGTAAATTGGTTACTTCAAAGCTTCTGTGTCGTATTAATGCTTTCAAAGTCGTAATTGCTAGTCTTTTGTTTTCAAACGAGTGAGCGTACACAAACCCGTTTCATTAAATTTTCTCATGGTTGCGAAAAGATTAAGGATCAAGTAAACTGAAAACCAAGTTAAAATTAGATTTAGTTAATACTAGCAGGCAGATTTTGAAGCTTAAGAATAATCGAGCTACAAAAGTACTTGGATTTCTCAGAAATTGGAGAATGCAAATTTTCTCAAGTTGCATTTATATTGTTGGCGCAGCGATATTACTAGTGTTAGCGAAGCAGAATCTCGGACGAAGTTTATTCATATTTTTCATATTAACCGCCTGGCTGATCAATGTCTTTCGATCGAAAACATTGTTATTTGCCAATGTGTTGCTTATTATAGCAGTATTTCCCTTTAATATTACGATTCAGCTGTCTGAGTACTTTTTGGGGTTTGAATTGGCGAATTTTCAAGTTGCGGGAGTTAGAATTGATTCGTTGATACCTGTGATTTCGATTTTGGACCTAGCTTTTGGCATCACGGTTACGTCGTTTTTTGTTGAACATAACCCAATTTTTCAGCTTAAAAAACTTTTGAAAAGTAAGTGGCTTTGGGTGGGAATTATGACCTATTATATTGCTCATAACTTGTATTTTCTCGATTGGCTGGTCTTTGTAAATTCATCTCGTATGTTATTGGTTGCTGTGCTTGGGTATTTGGCTGCTGTTAATTGGGAGTACTTTCGCCACACTTTTACAGCCAAGAGAGTTGGATATGTCAGACTTTTAATAGTGATGAATATCTTTGTACAGCTGCTGATTTCAATTTCACAATTTGTATACGGGAGATCGGTTGGTTTGCACTGGCTGGGAGAATCATCTCTTGTAAAAGGGTTTTATGGGACAAGCTGGATGACACTTGGCGGCAGAGTCTATTTAAGGGCGTACGGATCTTTTCCTCACCCAAATGTCCTTGGCGGGTTTTTATCGTTAACTCTAATTTATGCTTTGAGTGCCTCTTGGGTCAGGCTTCGTCAGCGTAGCAAGAGAGGTTTTATAATTCATCTTTTGACTTCAGGTTTATTAACACTGAATATTTTGTTAACTTTTTCAAGAACAGCAATCAGTATTGCAGCTGTGATTTGGGGGTTATTTATAATTGGAACGGTTTTTGATATTAGAAAAATAATTCGAGTTTATAAAGCCAAGCGTCTCGAGAAGCGCGTAAAAAAACGAAGCACAAAAAAAGTTTCATCGATATTTGGATTGTCATTGATATTTGAGAGGTTTAAACAGCTATTGACCGCTGAAAAGGTCAGCTGGACTGATCGTGTAAAGTTGGCAAAAACAGCGATGATCATAATTTTGGAGTATCCATTGTTTGGTGTAGGAACTGGCAAATTTATCCAGTATATCGGCAAAAATGTTGCGGTCACTTCAGGTGGACACTACCTATTTGAGCCTGTACACAATATTTTTCTGCTGCTACTTGCAGAACACGGCGTGATTTTTGGAGGGATGATGGTTCTCACTATACTAGGACTACTTGTGGGGACATTGAGGAAAACCTTTGATCTAATTTATGAAAAGCCGGTTTTAGTATTTTGCCAGATTTGTATTGCTATTTGGTTCCTTCTAATTTCTAATGTAGATCACTATCTTCTTACTTTACCACAGGGAATCGCAATGCTGGGAGTTTTTGTGTTATTTGAAGCAGCCTTTTTGCGGATCAGGCCGAGAATTTAATGAGTTTCGTAACTCACATTAATTAAGATAAAAATCATCATTTCAAATGAGAAAGATTGAGGAGTGGAAAGACACGTACTACGGAGCAACTAATACAATCTATAGCTTTCCCAATGAGGTACGGCTCTTGCACACAAAGCGGCCAGGGACAAAGGAGTGTTGTATGCACGTTGTTTTGCAAGGTGGCGGTTATTATGAAGAACAGCTCGGTGTGCCCTATGGAACTGCTCATTTTCTCGAGCATTTGTTGAATAAGCCGAATAAAAAGTTTAAGACCAATTCTGAAATAGATGATTTCCTGCTGGGTGATCGTAAAAAAGCCAGAGTATACAGGAATGCTTTTACAAGTGTGGGATACATGACATATGAAGGGTGGGGGCATAGTAGCACTCTCAGCAGAATGTCAGAATTTCTGGTTTCGCAGTTTAATTATCCATTTGAGCGGACATCCGAGTTTATGGACAATCTTCGGCATGTCATAATTTCAGAATGCCGGCAGTTGCCTAAAGAGGATCGCAATGCCAATTTGCAGATAGATAAATTTCTGAATGGGTCTGAATATAAGGAGTTCACCAAGCCGGTTATTGGTGATGTCAATTCAATAAAAAGTATCACGCAGGAGCACATAAAATTCTACTGGGACAATGTGTTTAGTACTGAAAATACTATTATCACTGTACAAAACGACAAGGAATTGGGTAAAAAAGTTATTGAGAACGTTGAAAAAATTGCCACGATGGCCAGGAAACCGAACAAGGATCTAAAAATTCAACAGTACGAGCTAAAAAATGAGTTTAAATTCAGCCATTTCCGAGAGAATAATGCCCAGAATATAATTTTGCTTCTTGCGTATTATATTGAAAAGTCTCTGGTAAAAAGATATACAAAGAACTTGTACACAAAATTTGTTTTGCTGCGATTTACAAGAAATTTGATAAATCATCTTGTATTTAGCAAACTGCGTGAAGAGAAAGGTCTATTGTATTCCGGAAAGGCCTTCACAGACACTCTTAACTGGCATTGGAATATTGGTGGATTGAATCTTAAATGTAATGTTGAGAATCTCGAAGATCTACTTGAAGAGATCTATCAGCTTCTTAATGTGGGGTTAGTCGAGTATTTAAAACAAAGTGAGGGTAAGCGGTGGCTTGAGAGTGAGATTAGTAATTACATTTTTCCAATAAATGTGGATTTTAACAGCAGTTATTCTGAGTCTCTCGGCAGGAGCATTATCTTTAAGTATTTGCCGTACAAATACGATTTTGACTATGCTCGATATCTTATCCGCAAGCTTACCGTTGAGAAAATGATTGATTTTGTTGAGGAGAGTATTGTTGGATTGCAGCCGCATATTTGGGTTTCTTCTCCGTATCCTGAGTGGAGGATAAAGCGGGTTGTTTTTGCTTCAAAGTTTGGTAGTTAGGGTTTGTTTGTCTGATATTATGATATTAGCTCCAAATATAATTAAATTTTATTAAGATAAAGATTATGGCAGTACAAAAAAGAGCAGAAGTGTTTAAATGCTCAGTATGCGGGAATACCGTTGAAGTAGTAGATGTCGGAGGTGGTACATTAGTTTGCTGTGATAAAGAAATGGAACTGCTACAACCCAAAGGCAAGGCTGAGGAAGGGAAAGAAAAGCATGTACCCGTAGTGAGAGTAAAAGGCTGTTGTGTAAACGTAAGTGTCGGGACAGTCCCACATCCTATGGAAACCGGACATTACATTGCTAATATTCAGTTGTTGAAAGATGGGCTTGTGATAGCAGAAAAGTCTCTAAAATCAAATGAAGAACCGAAAGCTACTTTTTGTTTATGCGGTGGTAGCTGTGATGAAGCCTGTTCATGCGAGCAGGAGGAATCTTGTTGCGGTTCTTGCTGTTCCTGCGCCGATGGCGAATGCCAATGCGGCGAGATTGCAGGCAAAATTTCAGCACGAATTTACTGTAACTTGCATGACTTGTGGGAATCTGCTAAATAGGCAAATCAGTATAGGTCAGGGTGCAATTACACTGTAGGGGCGGTGATTCCCGACTTTTGCAAAATGTTCAACTTGTTGTTGGGAGCTAGGTTTGATTTCTAAGTGGTCAATTTTTCAAAGTCCAACAGCCCTCGGTTTATCAGTCACCTTTGGGTGTAGAGTGGTGCAGTATAGCCTGGATATTGTCTTCTCTATTTTTCTCAGGAAGAAGCTCTACTAAATGCTCTTCATCAATTTTGTGACCCATTTTATTGAGTATGAATCCTAGTACTAGCATATTTGGAGGGAGAGCATTTTCATTGTGTAAAAAAGGCTCATAAAAAGTTTTTGAACTATTTGGGAGATCATCTTTTGTAACTATGTTATTCAATGAGCTGTCAATAATGTATGTCGCAGAAGGGATAGGGGAGCCCGGATCGCTTAGGATTACGCAGAAATCTGCTTTTTCGACTATTGGGGAGTTGATCGACTTTGATGAAGCAGTAGTGCAGGCTTCAATTTTTCCCCCGCGAACGATTGTGTCGTAGTCGGAGTTAATTGTTATGAAATCATATCCTATATGATGTAAGACATTGCCCAGCGTGGTGGCCAGAAATTTTATACCTTGGCCTCCAATTCCGTAGAATTTCGCTTTGACAGTCGAATTTGTTGGTTTCATACGTGATTTTGGGATTACTTATGAATTATAACGGATCTTCAGTTTCATATCCGGATCTCTATCAATTTGCTTTTTGAGAAAGTCATTTAGCTCAGCGGGAGAAAGTCCGAGATTGCTGCCGCGCTGTGTCGGACAAATCGATAAGACCTCAACAAAGGCAAAACCATCCCATGTCAGAGCGGCAAAGATTGAGTCACGCAGATGTTTTACATCAACAACTGAAGTTTTTGCATAAAAATGTTTCTTGTATCCGGTGATAATGGACTCGACACTAAGAGGCTCAATTCCTGATCCGTGAGGAGTAGTCTTTGTAGGCTCGTCCGCTGATGTGGTCGGTGCCAGTTGGCCGCCAGTCATACCATAAACGTCATTTCGATTGCAGATCACTGTTAGGTTTGAATTTCTACGGGCGGTGTGAATCAAGTGATTTCCTCCGATACTTAGCAAGTCACCATCTCCTGAGATGACCAGGACATTGGTTTTTTCATTTGCCAATTTGATGCCTTCGGCAACTGGTAAAGCTCTGCCATGGGTGGTGTGAATGGCATCAGTATTAAAATATCCGGATGCACGGCCGGAGCATCCTATGCCTGAAACTACAACGGTGTTTGACTGATTCCAGTTGAGATCACGCATTATATCGGCAGTAATTCTCTCGACAAGATACAGGCCGCAACCTGCGCACCAGATAGGTTTATTATCATTTCTTAAAATTGGTTTTTGATGACTGGTGGGTATGGACATTTTAAGAGATTATTTTTTCATGAATTTATTAATTTTAAACAGGCTGAGACATTCAATGTGCTGTACTCTTTGATTGTTTTTTTGAACGATAGATTCTTTTTTAGTGAGTCTTTTTTATTCTTAAAATCAACCAGAGCTACAAGGATTAAGTATAGCCGTCCAATCAGGGATGTCAGTAATGGACTGAATTTATCTACTGCTGTGACAAGCTTCAGGAATATTTTCTCAAGATTTCTCCATACAATAAATCTGCCCTTGTAAGAAGTCGAGATAAAAATAGTTTTGTCTGGGTTAAGGATCTTTTTTACAATTCCGTTTTGCAGAAAAAATCCTCCGGTTGAATAGCCGAGCAGGTCATACTCATTATCGCTGTATCCGTAGCGGTGGATAATTTGTGCAATTAAATTTGTATAGTTTTCAACGGAAATTACAAAATCTGGATCAAGCTTGCTTTTTCCTGCAAATCCGGGCAGATCAAATGCGATGACTTTACGGTTTTTTGCTAAGGTCGGGATAATTGGGTCAAACACAAGAGAAGGGGATGGGAATGGAGGGATCAAAAGTATTGGCCTACCTTCGCCGACTTCTCTGAAGAATATTTCATGACCATTAATTTTCTTGATAGAGTGTTGTTCCTTCATCCAGTTTCGTATAATCTTAGTTAAATTGTTCTCTGATGTCAGCTTTACTTAGTTTACCGGCTCTTCCCACAGTAATTCCGATGGTTTCTCGAGATAAATTCTGTTCAATGACTGAATGGTATTGACCATGATTCATTTCAAGTACATAAATATCCTCAAAAGAAGCGTTTTTTACGATTCTCTCAAGTTCGCGATTTAGAAAAGGAAATAACCGTATAGGAC
>WJKH01000007.1 GCA_014729235.1 Candidatus Dojkabacteria bacterium
ATGAGAACCCGAGCAGTGAGCGAAGCGAACGAGGGTTCGCTGGAGACTAGGAGAACGAGGAGCGCAAGCGACGAAGAGATCCGAAGTCGGAATGGCGCAGCGAGACCGAGCGGCTGCGAGGGCGAAGCGAGACTACACCCCGTTTCCCGCTTGCCACCCAAAAAAATTGTAAATTCATGAAAAAAGAGTATAATCGTCCATAGAATTAATTTATAAAATTTTTTAACAATGGCAGTAAAAACAGAACTGCACCAAGGAGAACAAGTAATACGCGAAGAGGAGGCCAAGCACGTAGTAGGAAAAATACGCTGCTTTGTCGGCAAAATCGCCCTAACAAACCAAAGAGTGATATTCGAGAAAATTCCTGCTGTAATGGGCGCTTTCGGAGTAATGGGGTACTCAATTGCAAAACTCTTGAACATATATAAGCCGGACTTCAGCATTCAATTATCAAATGTTGCTTCATACGAGCAAAGCCAATTTGGCCTAAACAAGAAGTGCATACTTTTCAAGACTAACGACGGAAATGAATACAAATTCACAGTTTCTTCCAGCTTTGCAGAGTGGAAGACAACACTGGACTCTATGAAATAGTGCCGGTGTGATAAAGACTTTTAGTCAATATTTAAAGGGCACGGCTCCGCCGTGCCCTTTTCTCAAAAAACCCGTATTATATGAATATGAAGAAACACAGCAAATTAATTTTGGCAGCAATTATGGTAATCTCGGGAAGCCTTGCTGTACTTTTATACATTAAAGTTAATCGCCTAACCGCACAAATAATTGAAACACAGTCGACTAGCGCCGCCAGCCCAAAGATTTATGATAGAAACGGAAAATTGCTATACAAGAAACTTCTTGATGATGAAAAGTATATCTATTACGTCGATGAAAATGAAATAAATTCGTGGCTTAAAAACAGCTTTATAGTAATTGAAGACCAGAGCTTTTATCGGAATTCAGGAGTAAACTTCAGGAGAACAATTCAGTGTGCACTGCAGACAATATTTACAAAGAAAAATTGTGGAGGAAGCACGATTACTCAACAGTACGTCAAGCTACGCCTCGGCAATTACAAGCGCAATTTATACTATAAAATAATTGAAATTCTTGTCTCATTAAATCTTAATCTCCATATGGAGAAAGCTGACATTCTTGAAAGGTACCTGAACACAGTTTATTTTGGCGGATTAAATTACGGCGTTGAATCCGCATCAGAATACTATTTTGGGGTAAGCAATACTGAGTTAAGCCTCGCAGAGTCCGCTTTTCTTGCTGCTATACCGAATTCGCCGGTAAAATTCGATCCCTATGAGAATTTTGAAGAAACAAAGCGCAGACAGGAAATTATCCTGCATGAGCTCTATCAAGCTCGACTCATAAATGAAGCTCAGCTCGAAGCTGCTAGAGATGAGACAATTGTTCTTGAGCAAAAAGGCAATCAGATTTTAGCACCACATGTAACGGAGCAAGTTCTAAATCATTCAGATGCTGACATAATTACAACAATAGACCTTGAGATCCAAAATCTGATTCAGGCTGAACTTAAGAGTTCCATAGAAAATTTACGGGAAGTTAATATCGACAATGCTGCCGCTGTAATGATAGACGCAGAATCGGGGGAAATTCTGGCAATGGCGGGCAGCTACGACTACTTTGCTCCTGATATAGGCGGGAAGTTTAATGCTGCGACATCTTTGCGGCAGCCTGGGTCTACCCTAAAGCCTTTTATATACGCTCTTGGTCTGGAACGGGGTCTAACTGCAGCTACTCTAATTGAAGATAAGGAGCAAATTTTTCTCATAAATGAAGAGCACTATGTTCCCAGAAATTTTGACCTGAGTGAACATGGTTATGTTACTGTGAGAGAATCATTGGGAAGTTCTCTTAATATCCCCGCTGTCAAGACTTTGGAATACATTGGTCTGGCAGATTTTTACGAATTTACTAAACAGGTTGGTCTTGAGGAAATACCTGCTCAACAGGCTGATCTCTCGGTAGCTTTGGGAGGTGCTGGAATTAGTCTTTTGGATTTGACTAATTTATATAGGGTGTTTCCCAATAAAGGTCTTTATCACGGGGATCCAACACTAATTTACAGTGAAAAAGTCGAGCAGGGAAATGGGACTCAAGTCTTTGGTGAAAACTCAGAAGAAATATCATTTATAATCTCAGATATTTTAAATGATAATGATGCCCGCAGGCTGACTTTTGGTTCCATGAATAATCTCAAAACTACGTCAATATCGTTCGTAAAGTCAGGAACATCGAATGATTTTAAAGACGCCTGGGCTATAGGTTACAATGGGGAGTTTGTGCTGGGAGTCTGGGTAGGTAATAGTGATAATCGCTCTATGGACGGGGTTTCCTCCGCCTCAAGTGCAAGCTACATCTGGAATAATGCTTATGAAAAGGCCTTCGAATATTATGAATCTAGTTATTGTGACGCTGACAAATGTGACTTTTCAATCAAAAAACCATATAATGTAAGTGAATTTCAGGTCTGCAGCGGCAATTCCGGCTTGGGAGAACTTTTACAATGTGAAGGCTATCTCTATAAAGAATATTTTTACGAGCCTTTTCTTCCCGGTTCAGATCGAGCTGTTCACCGGATTTCAGTTGACGGTTCCCCTTAATTTGAATTAAATTGATAGTAAAAGGTATTTAAAATAATCCTGCATGAAAAGGCGACTAGGACTTATTGCACTATTGATTTTTGAATTTCGTAACTCACATTAAATTATTAGGTCGATTATGTCCGAGAAAAACAAATCCAAGAATTCCAAACAAAAAATTATCCAGATAAGGATTGATCTCAAAAAGCTTAGAGCGTTATGGGATAGAATTAAAACATGGGCAAAACAGGTGTTTGAATATTGGTCAGATCATTTTAAGTTTTTTACTCAAAAGTCTAATTGGAACCGAAAGACTTTGATTAAAAGATTTAAGCTGATTATTTCTGAAGCCGGAGATGCTCTAACTAAAACCTATAACGAGTTCAAGTTATTCTGGAAGAACCTTTCTTCGATTTTAAAGGGACTTATAGTGGCAGTCTTTATCCTTATCCTATCATTAAGTGCTTTCAGAGCTGCTAAAAAGTTATACTCAGTAGCAAAATACAGTTTAAGACCGGAGCTTATCGCGGCTTCAATCTACAACAATGAGACAAATGTTGATCCTGAGGAGGTAATATATTTTGATTTCTCCAAAAAGATAGGTCAAAACTGGTTTGAGAAAGTGTTTACTGCAGAGAACGAGGGTTCTTACAAAATCATACCAGGCGACAGCGCAAACAGAGTGGGAGTGATTGCAGAAGGAGGTTGGCTTCCTGATAAAGAATACACATTGAACCTCGATAGTGACTATTTTAAAAAATCCCATATCATAAACTTTACGACTGTTAGCTCTCCCAAGATTGTTGCAAACAATCTTTCGTCCCACATTTTGCCCGGGCACACATTTTTATTTGCATATAATCAGGAGGTTTTTAATAAATCTGGTTCTGGAGAATCTGAAACCCAAGTGCCGGAAGATTTCATAAAGTTTGAACCGGCAGTATCCGGTAAGACTGAGGTTTTGTCACCATCAATGATCAGATTTACTCCGGATAAGCCGCTAGAGGCTAGAAATTACAAATTAAGTTTGGGATCTCAAGAGCTTATCGGCTCAACCGGCTTGCATCAGACAAATTTTTTTGAATCAGACTTTATAGTTACTGCAGAAACAGAGTCATCAAGTTCAGAGCGAAGATCTCACGATGTAGAGTTAATTATTAATGAGACAAGAAATGTCAGGGAAGATACAAACGATCCTGTCTATATTTTACTTAATCAAGATATTGATAGAAAGCTTTTCTCTGAAAAATTGTCATTTCGATTCGAAGAAGATACAGAGACGGGGGCCAAAATTGATCTTCCGGGCATAAAAGAGGTAAAGTACTATTTTATCTCTGCTGAAGAAGCTGATGATAAATTTAAATATTACATATCTCCTGGACATAAACAGTTCCTCGTAGCTGAGGTGATTCCTGATAGTCCCTGGAGTAAAGCTGAAGCTCAAATCCAACTGGTTATAGCACCGGGAATTTCGTTAATAAATGGATCTGGTAAAACTGAAAAAGAAAAGTATAGGAGAATAGACGTTAAAGAAGATATTAAATATGTTCGAACAAATCTTGCAAACGTCGAAGAATATGAAGATTGGTATAGAACGGCCAGATTTGCTTTTAACAATGAGCTGATACACAGTGATGAAGAAATTCAGAATTTAGTCAGAGTATATGATAAAAATGGTGTAGTCGTCCCTTTACAGAAGCTCAGAGTTGTAAACTGGACCGGGGAGATTGTTTTTACAGATATTCTAAGTCCTGGAGAAGAATATACAATTGTGTTTAGCAGAAATATAACAGATGTTTTTGGATCAAGATTGGACAAAGATGTCAGCGTAGATTTTACGTATCCAAGAATTCTGAAACCTGACGCAAACGGGAAATTTGTTTCGATTTTTGGTACTGATTTTGCTATGGTTGATAACTCTGTTCCGCATCAAATCTATTTACGATCACGGGGATATGAAGAAGTATACGTTGAATTTGCCAGAATACACCCAGAAGAGGCTATAGAAATTCTCGAAGCTGACTCTGTAGAAATTGCCGGTCAAAAAGCTGCAACAGCAGGACAAGTTGTAAAATATGACACAAAACCGTTCCATGATGTCAAGTTTGAGGAAGGCAGCGGGATAAACGATACTTCACTTGAATTTCAATATGAGATTAAGGATATTCCTGATGGACTTTACATAGCTCGTGTTCAGAGTATGGACGGTGAGCACCGTGATTATAAGATTATGTCATTTACAACAGCATCAGCATTGCTGAAAGTTTCACGTCCGGAAGATGAGTTATTTGTTTGGCTTTCAGATTTGCGTGATGGAAAACCGATCTCGGGCAAATCTCTCAAACTGCGTTCGAAGAATTCTGAACTTGGCTCTCTAGAAACTAATAAGTCCGGGGTATCAATTTTTCGCGATTTTATAGATAAGTCAGATTATGAAATTAAATCGTACGATGATCTATACGTATTTTCACCGGATGGCTCGATTTTTACTTCAACTGACTTTGACAACACAATGAATCCACGGGCATTTCTTGATAGGGATGAAGTTGCCACGAATCCAATGTATAATCTTAGTAAGGATGTCTTTACTTATATCGATAAACCAATATATAGGGTAGGTGATACCTTACACGCTAAATTTTTTTTACGCGATCTAGCTGACAACCAGAACTTGCCGTACATTGGTGAATTTGAAGTCACAATTGAGAAATATTCCGATGATAAACCTAAGATTTCAAGAATCTATAATACTAATGAGTATGGAACTGCGCATGGAAAATTTAAGCTGACAGATGAGTTTAAGCCTGGTGAATACAGTATATGCGTTCATGGATATAGACATTGTGAGAGATTTCTTCTTCAAGAGTTCCAGCCGCTTAGGTATACATTTAACGTCAATAAAGACTCTAGAAAGACGTATAAGCCAAGTGATACTGTTGAGCTGGGTGTCGATGCAAATTATTATTTTGGGGAGCCTCTGGCAAATGCTGAAGTAGAAGTTAATCTGTTTGTAAGAGATGACTACTTTACAGATTTTTATTCGTTGGATGAAGAGGCCTTCCCGGTGGATGATTTTTCAAAGTATTCTCTTCACCTGCGCGACATTTGGGATGATGACTATGAGTATTATGATTCACTAAAGATTGGGACATATTTCGGCAGAACAGATTCAAACGGAAAGCTTTCTGTCAAATTACCGTTTGATGTACCGGAGCCGTATGCCTCACAAAATCCCAAATTGCTCTCAATAGAGGTCGCAGTGACTGATGAGCTGGGAGAAAAGCAGTATAGAACCTTATATGGGAAAGTTTTGCCAAAAGGCGGCATGATTGGACTGTTTGACAGTGATCCTGTAGTGGAAGAAGGCCAGACATTTTTTTATGAATTTGAAGCTCTTTATATAGATGAGTATCTGAACCCAAAATCAAGTGCTCCGGTAGAATTTAGTCTGTACAGAGTAGAGTATTCCCAAGTAAGATCGCAGCTAATTAATCGTGATTATTATTGGGAAAATGTATCTAATGAAGTTTTGGAAGATAGAGTTGTTGTAAACACTGATTCGGATGGTAAGGCAGTTGCGAAACTTACTCCGAAATCAGTAGACGAAAATACCGATTACTATATTGTTGCTAAGTCTCTCTCATATCCAAATGTAGTTAACCGCCGCATGAAGTATGGATATCATAAGTACTGGAGTGATCTTTATGATACTTATAATTCGGAGCAGATGCTGGAGATTGATACTGATAAGGGATCATACAAGCTAGGGGATACAGCACAGCTGGCACCGAAGATTGATTCGGGTAAATATGTAGGACTGCTTACCTATGAGAGAAAGGGTATTGTTGAGTATAAAGTTATTGATTTTAGATCGGATAACTACCGCAATGATTTGAAGCTTGAGATAAGTGACGATATTAAACCAAATATTTTTGCATCACTTTATGCCTTCACTCCACATGATTCTGGCAGTGAATTTATTGACTATAGATTTGGTGTAGTACAGATAAAAGTTGATGAACCCGAACTGCTAAGAGAAATAAATGTGACTTATGATAAAGAGTCATACCTGGCGGGAGAAACGGTTACTGTAAATATTGACAATCCAGGTGTTGAAGAACAGACTGAGTATTTGGTGGCAGCTGTCGATAAGGCTGTACTGGATTTGTCTCTGGTAGGGCATTATCCGAACGTTCTTGAGATGATGAAGGAAGATTTGTGGGAATCATGGAATCTAGGTATTGCATCGTCTTCAAATATTACTGAATATGAAAATAAGCTGATTAACGAGATAGCCTGGGGGAATAAGGGAGGAGCTGCGGGTGGAGGTGGCGGAGGTTATTACTCACTTGAACAGGAAGATATTCGCAATAAGTTTGAAGATGTAGCTGTCTGGCTTCCTGAGGTTTCATCTGAGACGGGTGATGCACAAATTAGTTTCAGCACACCGGATAATCTTACTACATGGCAGCTTGTTGTTTTGGGAATAAGTAAGTCCGGAGCAATTTCAGCCCAGAAAGCTGAGTTTAGAGTTTCAAAAGACGTAAATATCATCTCGCAGATTCCGGATAAGATGTATTTGGATGATGAAATTGAAATAAGCGTTAATCCAATCATAGACTCTGAGTTTGTACAAAGGAATTTAAATTCTGGACTTAAAGTTGAAGTTACTGTTGATAGCGGCACAATTGAGTGTGGCCAGAATTATGTTAGAGATACTGAGCGTGTTGACCAGGTTTTGGCTGAGGAAATTCAATCGACGCCTTCACAGAGCTGCCTAATTGAGAGAGAGCATAGTGACTTTCCGCTGCCTGTTATTTATAGACCTTCTGAGGTGGGTAAGACTTCAATTAGAATGACTGTAGGTACTGAGGAGAAGGCATATGATTCGCTCGAAAGGGAAATTGAGATTATCCCTCAGTCCAATCAGAATACTATTATTTCCTATGGGGATACGCTGAACGATAATAATATTTCTGTTAAGTTTCCTGACCGCGCATATGATAAATCTCTTACTGTGAATTTCACAAACGATGTAATAGGTGATTTGGAGTTTAGCCGTGAATTTTTCTATAACTACCAAAACTTGTGTAGTGAACAAACTTCTTCTACAATTTTAGGGTTGTTACCAGGTATAGATCAAAATGATGAATATCGGCAGAAGGCACAGCAGATGGTTGATTATCTCACCCAGATGCAGAATTTTGACGGCGGCTGGTCTTATTGGGGAGAAGGTTCGAGTCGAGTATATAATTCAGCTTATGTAGTCTATGCTTTATCAAAGGCTAAAGCTTCCGGCCTTGATGTTCCTGATGCAACTCTAGCAAATGGCATAGATTTTCTGAATGATCAACATGATGATTATACTGTTACACATCTAAACGAGACTTTTATGAGATACGTGCTATCCGAGAGCGGCAAGTTTGATTTTTCTAGGATTGACAGCCGGTATCGTCGGATTGGTAGAAATTCTTCAACAATTGAGACTCATGCTCTATTTCTCGGAATTTATAATAATTATCTAAACAGTGACGAAATTCAACTTGGTCAAAGAGCTTTGGTAAAGGAAAGAATCCGAGAAATTGAAACCTATTTACTTGATAATCTTATTGTCAGAAACCAGACTGCAAAATGGGGTGAAGCCCAGGAATTTGAAGAATTTTGGGATTTTTATCGAAATGATACGAAAGTTACCGCACTGACTTTGGATATCATGCTTGATTCAATGGGGGGAGACGAGTCACTTATTCCGGTCGTAAATTACTTGAAAACGGAATTACAAACGAAAAAGCTCGGAACCTTGAGTATGTATTATGTTATTGATGCGCTTGAAAATGCAAAGGAAAAGTATGATTTCTCAAGTAAATATGTCAGAGAAGTGGAAATTAATGGAGTGACCTACAATAATTTTGAAATTACTGAAAGCGGACGTCAACTGACAATTCCGTTGGATAATGAAGTAAAACAGCTCGGGATTACAGCTGTGAGCCAGGAAGGAAAACTTGTGTATTTTGATGCTAAAGCAGACTATAAAGTAGCTCTTGCTGATCAGCCCGAGAGCGACAGCGGAGCTGCAATATACGTTGAAGTTCTTGATGATGACCAAGTACTTAAAAAAGGAGATCAATATAAAGTCAGAGCTTATGTTGCTTTGACTGACACATCAGAGCCTTATCGACCGACTGAGATTCGGATCCCAGTTGCTGCCGGATTAACTCCTGTGAATTTTAATTTGGCTCCTACTGCATCAGATTCAATGAAGGATGAGCTATACCAGCTTTCGAGTGAGTTTGACAATGCAGAGTATCTGAGTAATGAGGTCGTGTTTTACGCTGGAAGTGGCTACGACGGATTGAAGCCCGGGTTTAAACAGTATGAATTTTATGTAAACGCTACAAACAGAGGGAGATTTACGGTTCCGGGAGGTAATGTTCAAGAGATGTATTTGCCCGGACGTAGTTCTATTCAGGATAGCAATGTAATATATATTCAGTAATGAAATTAAAAAATTCTGCCCAAAATCTGATTTCAAAGCTTTTCAGGGGTGGGGACAAAATTCCGAATCGTTCCCGCCTCCCTGGTAAGCCTTCAAAAACTCGCCAAGCGTTGGATCGCGCGCCCAAAATAACACTTCCAAAAGGTTTTAAGTCAAAAGAGCCCAGATTTGTTGGTGATGATCCCAATCCTAAGCTTATAAAAAAGATTCGTAGAAAGTTATCCGGTATCTCAACGAAAAAAATTGTTCCATTGTCTCTACTGTTATTGATCTTGGTATTTTCAGGCTTAATTCTAAAAAGTCTCGGAGTTTTTACAATTGATGAAGTGGAGATTACGTATGATGGCAGTCCAGACGCTAAGTTTACTGACGTCAAAGAGTATGAAGTCAGGGGAAGAATGTATGGTCTGAACTACTTTTCTGTAAATCTCGACAAGATTGTGTCGGAACTGGAAGCAACAAAACCATCCATAGACTACGTTATTGCTGAGAAAATATTTCCGCGAAAAGTTGAAATCAAGATTTTTGAAAGTGATCCACGACTCACATTAAACGTAAATGACTCAGTATGTGCTGTCGTAGATGACTCAAATCTTGTTCTAAATCATATAAAGTTCGCACATAAAAATGCAGAAGACAGTGATCAAGCAGCAGATAATGATAATAACGGTACCCAAACGGGCCACTCTCAAGAAGTTGAGGATTATTTGAGAATTGATCAGGAACAGGAAATTTCAGTAGAAGAATCAGAGTCTACTGAAGATGAGCAAGTGTCATTTTTGGAGCTGCCAGATGACAGTACCAGGATCGAATTAGAACAGGATGATCCGATAGGACAAGAATCAGAACTGGAACAAGTAGGAGATGAAAACGCTTTGCTCGACGAAGATAGCGCAATGAGCGCTGAAGCCGAGTCACTCATCATATCTGAAGTAGCAGGATTCTATCCCCCTGAATTTAGTAATTTTGATAGCTGCAAAGATGTGGCAGATTTTTATGGTACTGAGTATGTGAGACTGATCAATAGCAAGTTGTCTTATGAGATTGGGCAGCAAAGTAACAATTATTTTGACACACAAATTAATAAAATTCTTGAGACATTCGAAAAATATAATATCACTATTACTGATTTTTCAGTTGCAAATGAGATTTGCTCAATTGAAGATGATCATGGATCGATTTTTCTCATTGCTCTCAACGGAGATGTTGAGTTGCAGTTGCGCAGACTTGAAATAATTCAGCAGCATTTCATCAGTGATTCAAACAGGTATAAAATTGTTGACTTACGCTATAAAAGACCTGTGTTGAGCAAATAGCCGCAGTCAGTTCCGCTTTTATCCGAATAGTAGCTAATTTGCTTGAGATTTATAACCAAATTTGTTATATAATAGAGTTGACATTTATGATTACTTTCTTATATAGTGGATTCAGGCATTACCTTAGTTAAATCTTTTTACTTCTCAGTATTATGGCACGACGAATAGTTACAGCAATTGATGTTGGATCGAGAAAAATTACAACAGTGATTGCTTCAGTTGATGATGGAGAAAAGCGTCCAACAGTTATCGGAGTTTTTACTCATACCAGTACCGGAGTGAAAAAAGGGACAATTGTTAATATTGAAGAAGCGACAGATTCTATCTCAGAAAGTGTTACAGCTGCTGAAAAGATGGCAGGCATAACAGTTTCTGATGTTTATGTAACGATCAATGGGGAGCAAATAACAAGTATCAATAATAAGGGTGTCGTAGCTGTTGCTGCTGGCAATGAGATTACTATTGACGATACTATGCGTGCTATTGAAAATGCAAAAACCCTTTCACTTCCACAGAACATCAATCCGATCCATATAATCCCACGTGAATTTGTAGTCGATAATCAGGGCGGCATCAAATATCCGATTGGTATGACTGGAATGAGACTTGAGGTTGAAACGCACATAATTACTGCACCTATGTCTTCATGGCAAAATCTTGTTAAGTGTGTTCAGCAATTAGGTCTTACCGTAAATGATATTGTTTTTACTGGTTGGGCTTCATCACTTGCTGTCTTGACTGATACAGAAAAAGAGCTTGGAGTAGCAATGCTTGATATCGGCTCCGGAACTACAAGTATTTCGATTTTTCAAGAGGGTTCAATTGCCTATAGCAGTTGTGTTCCTCTGGGCGGGCAGAGTATTACGAGTGATATAGCAATCGGATTGCAGGTGGCATTGGAGGATGCTGAACGGATTAAGGTAAATCTTGATAAGATTTTCTCTCCAAAGACACAAGACCCACGCAAGGATAAGACTCCGGCACTCCTCAGAAAGAAGGAAGAAGTACGTAAGTCTATGAAAGATGATTCTGAAGATATGGTTGATATATCAGCACTTGGGATTCAGAGTAAAGACAGGATTTCCAAAAAAATGCTGAAACAGATAATTGAAGCCAGGCTTGATGAGATATTTGATATTGTCAAAGAGAATGTTTCGCAAGCCGGTTATGAAGTCGCTATGCCTGCCGGTATTGTTGTAACCGGAGGGACTTCGCTTTTACAGGATGTTACGAAAGTGGCTGAAGGCAAATTTGGTGTTCCTGTTCGAGCAGGTTATCCAACAGGACTTTCAGGTATGATAGAGGAGATCTCAGATCCTTCATATTCGGCTGTTCAGGGATTGGTGAAACATGCAATGGATGATGAAATTGAGTTGGATGCCGGAGTTGGCTCCGGTCAAGGACCTTTAGGCAATGTCGGTGGCGCACTTGGCAAAGCTCTTTCCTGGCTGAGATCGCTGCTTCCTTAATTTGTAGCATAATATAAGTTTATTTGATCTTAATATGTTAGTTACACCTACAATAGAACCCATCGCTAAACTCAAGGTAATCGGCCTCGGAGGTGCCGGTGGCAATGCCGTTAATACTATGATTTCCGATTATAGTATTGAAGGGGTTGAATTTATGGCCTTCAATTCTGATCAGCAGGCTTTAAAGAATTCACTTGCTCCTATTACTTTACAACTTGGCGAAGAGCTCACAAGAGGTCTTGGTGTAGGTGGAGACCATGTTTTAGGTGCTCAGGCTGCTGAAGAAAGTCTCGATGAGATTCATGAATATCTCGCCGGTTCTGATATGGTTTTCCTGACTGCCGGAATGGGAGGTGGTACTGGGACAGGTTCAATTCCTGTTGTAGCTGGAGTATCCGGAAATTTGGGTGCATTGACAGTAGCTGTTGTTACCAAGCCTTTTAATTTTGAGGGAAGAAAGCGTCTGGAAGTTGCAGAAGAAGGAATTGCTGCACTAAAGGATAAAGTTGACACATTGATTGTTGTTCCTAACCAACGACTTCTGGATATTATTGATACGGATATCTCTTTTCTTGATGCAATGAAGAAAGTTGATAATGTATTGGCTGAGGGTGTCAAAAGTATAACAAGCCTTGTAACTCAGACAGGCTTTATTAATGTTGATTTTGCTGATGTTAAATCAGTCATGAGCAGTGCAGGTACTTCACTCATGGGTATTGGGAAAGCTAAAGGTGAAGGTAGAGCCGAAGAGGCAGCACGTATGGCTACTCAGAGTCCTTTGCTGGATATGTCGATAGAAGGTGCTACCGGGGTTCTATTCAATGTTATCGGTGGCGTTGATATGTCTATGAAGGAGGTTGATCTTTCAGCTGAATTGATTTCTGATGCGGTTGATCCAAATGCAAACATAATCTTTGGAGCCACAATTGATGAGAGCCTATCCGATGAAATTGTCATTACAATAGTTGCTACGGGGTTTGATGAAACAAAGAGGCCAATGTCGGCTTCAAATTCCAGCAAATCATCACAAAGCAATGACGATGATGATTCTGATGACAAGAGAAAATCATCTGTTTCTATTGATGATTTTGATCTTGGAGATTCAAATTCTTCAGCACCTGAAAAGCCAGCACCAACGAAATCTAAAGATGGAGATGGCGATTCCGATAAAAAAGATCTCGAGATCCCGGCCTTTCTGAGGCGCGGCAAGTAATCCTCTTTAGTTTATAGAGGTCTATCAAATGAGCAGTAATCGTAAGCAAGAAAGCAAGCTGCTTTCAGTATTAAAAGAGAACTGGCTTCTGCTTTTTGCAATTCTATACATAATTTCTCCGATTGACGTAATTCCGGACTGGATACCTGTGGCTGGGCAAGGTGATGATGCGCTGGTTCTTATTATTGAGTTAATAAATCAACTTCGAAAATTTAAACAGAAGCGCGCTTCCAAGGTTATTGATGGTGAAATAGAGTCTTCTGAAAGCATCCAACATGATCAAAAAACTTGATCTAAAAAGAGTAATCCCTGTTTTTCTGATCTCGATCATTGGCCTTGTGGCTTTGGTTTCAACAGAAATTAGTGATTCAGGGCAAATTGTAATAACGGCTATTATTTGGAAACAATTATCCTTTATGGTAGCTGGCTTTTTGATTTACAAAATTGTTTCACGGCTCGATTATACTTATCTTAAGCATATTCAGGTATCACTCGTATTATATTTGCTTGTGTTGCTGGGGCTAATACTTACTCTGTTCTTTGGTCCTGTGAGACATAATGCCCGAAGATGGCTTGTGCTCGCCGGTATCCAGATTCAACCCTCAGAATTTGCAAAGCTAACCATCATTATTTTGACGTTGTCGCTGCTGTCACTGAGAGATAAATTCAATCAGTGGCTTTTGGTCTTTGTTTCGGGTCTATTTGCGTTAATATATGTAATTTTAATATATTTGCAGCCTCACGGCAGTATGGCATTAATAATAATGGCACTATGGGCTGTAAGTGTCTTCACCGTTTTGCCAAAACAATTCCAAAACATGCTGGCAGGAGTGATATTCATAATTTCTTTTGTCTCCGGAATTATATTAAATCAAATGTCTATTATTGTCCTGATAGTCTCGGCAATCTTGTCAGGATTATTTGCGTATTTATCAAAAGTAAATAAATATCTGCTTATTGTCGTACTTGTAATCGGTGCTGTTATGGGATTATTATTTAATCGATTTTCCTCAGAAATTTTTGTTTTTCAACACCAGAGAGAACGTATTGAAGCGTATTTAAGCAATTCATCAGAAAATGAGGCCGAATTGTTCAATGTTAACCAATCACAGATAGCGATAGGGTCCGGAAAGCTTTGGGGCAAGGGATTTGGTTTTGGTACGCAAAGTAAATTACGATTTTTGCCCGAACATCAAACTGACTTTATATTTGCTTCATATGCTGAGGAGTTCGGTCTGGTTGGTGTTGTGTTTCTTATAGGCTGCTATGGAGTTTTAATCTTCAATATTTTAAACGATGGTTTTGAGGTGGCTGACCACTTTGGAGCAGCTCTTGTAGAGATATTAGGTTTTAAAATCATGCTTGAAGTATTTATCAATATCGGTACTAACACAGGGATTATTCCTGCTACCGGAATTCCACTGCCTTTGTTTAGTGCTGGAGGCAGTATAACGCTTGCAACGTTTATCACTCTTGGAATGATTCAGGCTGTAATATTAAAAGATTGACAACTAAGTGATTATGATCTAAAATTAACGCAATTATGGCAAAAACTACTGAAATAACAAAAAAAGTGAAAAAAGAGGAGAAGAGCACTGACTATGCAATTGTCAAGATGGCAGGGAAACAATTTAAAGTTTCTCCAGGTCAGGAGCTTGAAGTTAACAAAATTGACGCTAAAAAAGGCGACAAAATCGATATTGATGATGTTTTGTTAGTTAAAAAAGGTGACAAGGTGCAGATTGGGAAACCTGTTGTTGACGGTGCAAAAGTTACTTTTGAAGTGTTGGGACAGAAACGTGGTGAAAAAGTGCGAACATTTAAATACAAGGCAAAGTCACGTTCCAGAAAGACACGAGGATCCAGACAGCACATAACTCAGCTAAAGGTACTTAAGATACAATAATCTATCTTTTCAGATGCAATATTTTTTTATAGCAGGCAGTAATAGAGGACTGTCATTTGCTGAAATACAAACACTTTTTGCCGGGCAGTATGGCACAGATAAAATTGAGATTGATACTTTTAAGGATGTGCTGCTCATTAAGTTTAAGAGTGCTGCTCCAAGTGATTCCGACATGAAGATCTGGTTTGATCGGCTTGGAGGGGTAGTAAAGTTTGGCAGAATTGTTGAAGATCAAGATAAGTTTCTGGAAGAAACAGCAGATAAGTTCAACAATGCTGAGACCGGAAGTATTCGATTTGGTATAAGCTTTCATGGTAAATTGGATCGAGTTGAGGACCCATTTGGTGGAATTAAAAAATTATCCAAAAAAGTTAAAAAGTATTTAAAAAGTCACGGAGTAAAATCCGGCTATACGCTACCACAAAAAGGCTCAAGCGAGCTTTCCTCTGCGCAGATATTTAACAATTCGCTAACTGAAGATGGGTTTGAGCTTGTACTGATTTCTCAGCAGAATTCAGACAAACTACTTGCGGGTGTCACTCTTGGCGTCCAGAACATTGAAGATTTTTCATTTCGTGATTTCAAAAAACCAGCAGTTGATACTGTTATGGGAATGCTGCCTCTTAAACTTGCAAGAATTATGGTTAATTTAGCTGATGTTGAACCCGGTGAGACTATCTGGGATCCTTTTTGCGGCTCCGGAACAGTTTTAATGGAAGCTCTCCACCTTGGTTACAATGTCCTTGGCTCTGATTTTAATAATTCTGCTGTTGTAAATTCGAAAACCAACATTGAGTGGATGGGGGAGCATTATGCTCTTGATGATAGTAGATATCGAGTTTTTGATTTTGATATTAGTGATCCCGATGGCAAAATTGTCACTGAATTGAAACATACTACTATTTCCGCAGTTGTCTGTGAGCCATATATGGGACCTCCTCAAAAAACAGTTATTCCTAACGATGAAGCCGAAGAGCAGGCCCGAAAATTTGGTTTTTTGATCGAAAACCTGTTTGATCTGCTGGAAAATTTAAGGCAAGAGACTCTAAAAGTGGTTTTGGTGGTTCCTTCTTACAAAACTCGGAATGGCTGGGTAAATGTAAGTTTAAATTCTGTAATCAGCTCAAATTGGAATATTGTAAGCTCTGATTACATATGGGACTTGCAATGGAGCAGAAAGAATAGTATCATCAAGCGAAATATCATGGTTTTAGAGCTTGATAAATAGTTTATTAGTCGCCTGAGGCTCTTTTTCATGATTCAAAAATTATTGTTCTATTGATTTTTGAATTTCGTAATTCACTTTAATTTATGGTATAATAGGACTATGTCACATGTTGCAGCGGCTGGTTCAGCCAGACAAACGAAAAATATGCGGGGAAAGAGGCTCGGCCTCAAGAAATATGCTGATGAGTTTGTTCTCAACGGCAATATCATTGTAAAACAACGAGGTTCGGTTTATCATCCCGGAAAAAACACCAAAATGGGGCGTGACTTTTCTATATACGCCGTAAAAGACGGCTATGTCAAATTTCGCAGAATGTCAGGTGCAAAGCGGGGTCAATACTATATTGATATCGTTGATCAACCTCAGGAGGAAAAGTCTTCTCCGGATAAAGCATGAGATTTTGCTGATAATCTGCTCAATTCCACTCAATTTTAAGTCTAATTTCTGATGGCACGCAGAAAATACGTACAAATCGAAAACAAAAACGCTCTTTTAGAGCTATTGCGTGAAGGACGTAAGTTTCAAAGAATTTTTGTAGCTCATAACGCTTTTAAAGATCCCAAGACCAAGGAGATTCTCGATGAGGCTCATAAAGCTGATGTCCCTATAAATAAAGTTGCACGTCGTGATTTGGACCGCCGCTCCAGGACAGCAGCCAGAGAAAGTGTAATTGGCCTTATGCTTCCTCAGAATCAATGGAATCTGGATGATTTGCTTGAAAAACTTTATTCGAAGAAGGAAGATCCCTTTTTTCTGATCTTTGATCATGTCCGCTATTCATTGAATATTGGGGCAATAATGCGTACTGCATTTGGCGGATTTGTAAATGGTGTAATAACGCATATTAAGAAGGCAAGTTTTCTAACAGATGAAGCATTGCGTATCTCAATGGGCGCTTGTGAACGTATTCCTGTTGTTGAGATGAATCTATTTTCGGCAATTAAAGAGCTTCAGGATAATGCTATTAAAGTTATAGGACTGGAAACCGGTGGGGAACCCTATTTTAATGTTGATCTGACTGGTCCGGTTGCTATCGTGCTCGGTGCTGAGGATGTAGGGATTTCGCCTCGCGTGTTGGAACGGGTCGACGAGGTTGCTACTATTCCAATGAGAGAGGGGATAGGGTCTCTGAATGTTAATGCCAGCGCTTCAATTATGATTTACGAGAAAGTTCGACAGGAGGCTGTCGCCATGGGTAATTCATAGTACGCTGGAATCTCGCTTTTAAAACTGCATGTAGCTCATTCTCCGAGGCACTCAAGCTAGCAATTTCGTACTTTACTACAAGTAAAATCAATTATCTTGCAGCTTTTTAACTAGACCGTCCAGGTCCTTATCAGAGTCAAACTTTATCACAATTTTACCACCTGAACTCAGCTTTTTGATACTGACATCATAACCCAAATTCTTTGAAAGAGACTCCTCAATACGCTTCTCGGCCTTGGAAAGCTCCTCAATCTTACTCTTGCTGCTTTGCTTACTGTAATTAATTTTACGCACCAGAGTCTCTGTTTCGCGAACACTAAGATTGCGCTTTACTGCTATATTAGCAGTGGCAGTCAGGGAAGACTCATCAGATAGCCCCAGTAAGGCTCTGGCATGCCCCTCCGTAAGCTGATTATTCATCACATACTCTTTCACACTGTCCGGGAGTGCTAAAAGTCTAAGCTTATTTGTGATCGTTACACGGTTGAGCCCTACTTTTTTGGCAATTTCTGAATGCGTTAACCCGAATTCATCTGCTAATTGCTTGAATGCCAGGGCTTCTTCAAGGGGATTAAGATCTTGACGCTGGATATTTTCAATCAAAGCCAGCTCGAGCATTTCTTGTGGAGAAATATCTTTTATTACAACCGGAACAGTGTCCTTTCCTGCAAGCTGAGAAGCTCGAAAGCGTCTCTCGCCGGCAATTAAATAGTACTGATCCTTGTCCTTTGCTTCATTATCTTTTGTAATCAGCAATGGCTGGATCACGCCGTGTTCACGTATTGAATCAGCAATTTCAATTAATTCGTCCGGATCAATATTCATCCGTGGCTGGTATGGATTAGGCACAATTTTATTAATGCTGAAATGTTCCTGATACCCGGTTGAGTCAATTGAACCTGAACTGATCAAAGCTGAAAGGCCTTTCCCTAAACGATTAGCTTGCTGATTATCTGATGCCATAGTGATTTCTAGATTTATAAAATTAGTTAAACTTGTTAATAAACTCCTTTGCCAGTTTTCTGTAAGCGATAGCTCCGGTGGAATTTGGGTCATAGACCTCAATAACCTGGCCATGAGATGGGGCTTCGGAAAGTCTTACGTTTCTCGGGATGATAGTTTTAAAGACAATATCATCAAAATGCGATTGGACATCATTGACGACCTGCTCGGCAAGCCTGGTACGCTTATCAAACATTGTGAGGACAACTCCTCCAATAGTCAGGTTTTGATTTATGCCTTTAATCAGCTCAACAGTTTGCAGGAGCTGACCCAATCCTTCAAGAGCGTAGTATTCACATTGAATTGGGACTATGAGTTTATCGGCAGCAGTCAGGGCATTGATTGTAAGTAAGCCAAGAGAGGGCGGACAGTCTATAAGGACATAGTCAAAATCTTCAGTCAATTCATTGAGAGCTTTTTTAAGTAGATTTTCGCGAGCTAGAATATTTACCATTTCAATTTCAGCACCCGCTAGCGAGAGATGCGAAGGGACAAGGTAAAGATTATCAACATCTGTTGCTACAAATACTGAAGAAATTGGGGCTTTTTCAATTAAAACATCATAAATGCTTTTGTATGGAGCTTGATCGACCTTATTCCACTGATCACGGGGATATTTCTGCGTGAAACCAACACCTGAAGATAAATTAGCCTGAGGATCCAGATCAATGAGCAATGTCTTCTTGCCCTTAAACGCCAAATTTGCCCCTAGATTAACAGTAGTTGTAGTCTTGCCGACTCCACCTTTTTGATTGGCGATTACAAAAGTTTGCATACTATATTCTACTCGTAATTCGCATGTTTCACAACCCTGAAATGATCAAATGGGAAGTAAACTATCCAGACTTTGCCTTTGATATCAGTAATCGGTATAGGTCCAAAATCTCTTGAATCAGAACTGTGAGGTCGGTTGTCACCACATACAAAAACTGAGTCATCAGGGACGCTTACCACATCGCCTTCATCTAAATATCTGCCTTTATCAGTGTAAATTGTGTCTGACAGATAGTCACTTTCAGAAAGAATTTTGTCGTTTACATAAATGTTGCCATCTCTGAGTGACACCTGATCTCCCGGTAGACCAATTATACGCTTAATATAATCTTCCGTAGCGGAATGTTTAAAAATTACGACATCACCCCGTTTTGGCTGGCTTACCCTGTAAACTACTTTATTAGCCAGGAGGATTTCACCATCCTTGTAAGTTGGATACATTGATCGACCAACTACTTCATGGGGCGTAAGTATAAAGAGGTACAAAACTATCACAAGCGCGACGGCTGTAACAAGCGCTTCTATACTGCCAAAGACAAAACTTCCTATAGCTGCTATAAAAGCTATAAATCCTGGAAATCCTTTGGGCTTCTCTTCTTGAATTTGATCGTACATTTTGGGCAATGGTTAAATATTTTGTTTTCAGTATCTCGTGATGTCGTCTTTTTGACTAATCTCGAGGTTTTCTATTTCTAGCTATTCTGGCTCTCTGCGAAACAAAAAATAGTGATTTTGTACAGAGAAAATACCGCTACGGGGAATCGAACCCCGATTGCTG
>WJKH01000045.1 GCA_014729235.1 Candidatus Dojkabacteria bacterium
TAAAACGGTAATAATTAATTGGAACTGATTTGCAAAATTCCTTTTGGCTCATCCCACTTTTTTCCCAACGCCTGACAAGTGCGTACATCTGTGATTCTAATTCTTTACTTGATTTCATGCACGCGAATATAAATCCGAAGGTTTTAATTTTCAAGGTGTATGCTGCCGGAGGGATACAATATAAATCCGAAAGTTTTAATTTTCAAGGTGTATGCTGCCGGAGGGATACGAACCTGTCAATATTTTTGGCAGGTTTTTTTATGGGGTTGATTTGTTGGCTGTGTTGCAACGGATTGGCGGTATAAAACGTTGGCGGTTTAGAAGCTGTCACCTATCCAGTTCCATGAATCTCAGATTCTGGCAGCATCTTTCAAAAACCACCTGTCCGCCAATGTTTTATGACCGCTGTGTTGTGTTTTCGTTTTATTTATTTTATTTCTTGACACAGTCCTACAATTCTACCGGAATCATTGTTCTTATAGGTGTATAAATATCTACATCAATTTCAGGGGCTTCTATTGTAACTATTAGACTGTATCGCACAGTAGAATCATACTTTTCAAGTTTTTTTCTCATTCGATACCAACCTGAAACTGGATATACAGCAATCTGATTTCTTGTAGCCAAATCTGCGCCAGACCCAATCCAAAAATCACGGTGGATCGATCCTTTGTCTCTATGTCTTGATCCAATTATCCAACTTTCTCCAGAAAATCCGCTTTCGCCTTCTTCACGTGTGTTTTTGTTAACTCTTTTATGAAATGTCTCAGCGTCTTCATTAGCCTTTATAACGTTAAAGCGTAAACCATGAGATTGATAGCTAAACTTGTTACTGTATTTTCGACTTCCCGGATTTGGTTCTATAAAATAGGACAGAGTGAGATTCAATTTGACGTCTGTTTCACTGAGAGCATCTTGAAGGACCTCAATAGGCCACGGAAGCTCAAAATAATGGATGTCATTGAATTTGATACTACCATCCTTCCTAAATGGAGTCATTTCTTTTTCAGCAATTAGTGTTAATGTGTTCTTTGCACTATAGAGTGCTTTTTTTAGGCTTGGAACACCATAACCAAAAGATCGTAGTAAGTTTCTTTTTTCTTCTGCACTGAACGAATTAACATCTTGGATATTCCTACCTCTTAACATGGTTTGTGTCCAACTGGAAGAATGTACCATTAGGCCTCTGATTGTTTCTGGCCATAAATCAGGGTATTCATTTTTTAAATGAACAGCGAAACGAGAAGCTAGTGCAGTTGCCGCACTAGTATCTCCAAATGTTTGTAATAATGTTGTTCTATAGTCTTTATGGGTTGTCAAAAGTTGTAGTGAATCAGGAGTAACTACATCACCTCTCTGGTTGAGTAAATTACCTCCTTCCATTACGAAATCCGGCTTCACAGCCCAGTCATTTTCCCAAATAATTGAGGTAGAATTTGCTGGCGACATTCCCCCTCGTTCTGCAAGCAACTCCGAATCTGGAAATTCTTCGTAATCAATAGAATCCATGTCGGTATATGCTCCAACTGTAATTGCATTAAAAGCTTGTGCTGGATCAAGAACTGATTCAACGACATTTTTATCTGGAAACTCATCAGGAGTTTCAATAAAAACATTGCCGCCAGAAACAAAAAAAAGTTGTTTCTCTAAATTTTCCTCTTCATTACCAAAAGTTATTTTATCCAGTGAAGCTGACCAAGACGAGGGACGACCATAATACGCTTGATCTTTATCTGTAACAGCCATACAATATATCCTTGGGCGAAATGGAGCAGAAACAATCGGTGTGCTGACAGCCTCTAGAGTAACCGCACCATATAGTTCAGGATCATGAGGGGCACGATTGTTAATTAGCTTTACAGATTCTAATTGATGGAAAATTTGAACATTACCTGTTGCAGACATTATCGTTGTAAGATCACCGTATAATGACAGTCCAGCCATACCAGTTCCGTGCCCGCCTCTTGGCCATCCGTCATGTGTGCCCCAAGCTTCTGGCTTGTAGCTGAATAAATTGTTATCTGGAATAAAATCAGATAAAAGAGGATGTTGGTTTTGTACGCCCGAATCTAATATGCAAATGGCAATACTATTTTCATCGGCATTATTCTCAATTCTTGTTTGAAGTTCATTAACGGCATCTTCTTTTTCCGTGATGTTGAGATTTGTAAAGAAGTCGGCAGTCTCCTTTGGTTTTCTCAGTTCAGCAAGATTATCCAGTAAGAAGAGTGATTCCGAAAGTTGGCGTGGAGAAGCTTTTACCAATTTAATGAAATGTTCTGGGAAAATTAATGCTTGTTCTGATATCTGAGCATTAACTAACCTTAGTTGAGATGCGATTTTATCATCTTCGGAAGATGGTTCAACTCCTTTTTTCTTTCTAAACCAAACCTCCCACCAAACAACTTGATTTTCTTCCGGAAACGGATTTTCGCTTGGTTCAGTCCAAAATGCTTCTAAAGTTGCAAGTTGAATAGATTCTATGTTGCTTATTAGCCTGTTGTTTTTTGGTGTTTGTGTTTCTTCACCTTTATATTTTGTGTTTTCCGAAATGTATTCATTGACCTTAGTCAAAAAATGACTAATTCCTCCTTCCGTTAGCATTACATTTACCCGGTATCTGGAACCTTCTTCTGTAGTTTCTTTTTTAATGTTGAGAAGTTGAAACTTTGGTGCTGCAGCATCACTAATAAGACTGTCGAATGCTGGTTCAAAATTGTAGTCAGAAATGAACTCTACATAAATAGCGTCATCACGAATAATTCCGTCAGGAAGATCTACTTCTTTTAAAGAATCAAACTGTTCTTTTATTCGATTTATATGCTCTCGAATTTTACTTCCATGAACTCTTCTGTTTTGAATTTTGATAGGAGGAGAGTTGCCACGTTTGGGGCTTACATATTCATTAGTTTGAGAGTATCCTTCAATTTTTATATGTCGCAATGGTTTTTGGTCAGCCATTTAAGATTATTGTTTTCGCTTTTCGATAGAAGTGAGTAAAGCTGATACAGGGATTTTACTTTTACTCATGATTATCATCTCCTTTATAGCTTCTTCGCAAGCTCTAACAATATCAGAGTAGCTCAATCCTATTGCTTCTTTAGCAATTTTATCAAGAGAAGCCCTTGTCGACAATGAAAATCCAGATAGATTTTTATTCAAAACCTTTTTGATTTCACCAACTTCTGGTAATGGGTATCGAATTATGTCATCAAATCTTCTGAATAAGGCTTTATCTAACGATTCAGGAATGTTTGTAGCGGCAATTACAATGCTGTTAGACTGGTCTTTTTCAATGTTAATCAAAAAGCTATTTAAAACTCTCTTTATTTCTCCTACATCCTGTCCTTGATAACGTTGGGAGCCAATTGAATCAAATTCATCAAACAAATAAACTCCTCTATGATCTTCCATTGCATCAAATATCATTCTCAATTTGGCAATAGACTCTCCCATAAATTTTGAGATTAAACCATCTAATCGAATGATAAATACTGTGAGGCCAAGTTCACCTGCCAGAGCTTGTGCGGTCATAGTTTTCCCACATCCAGGTAAACCAGTCAAAAGTAATTTTCTTCTTGGTGTTAGATTGTGCTGCTGAAGGAGTTCAATTTTTCGTTGTTCTTCGATAACTCTATCTAAGGATAATTTTACCTCTTTGTCCAAAACCATATCATTGAGTTTGATTTTTGGCTGAAATACCTCAATGAGTTCATTTAATTCTCTTTTTGGTTTTGATATAGAAATTGTTTTACTGCGGTCGATAAATGTTTCGGACCTGCCTTTTTTTGCCTTCTCAATTAAGCTTTTTAACTCTTGGGCAAAGGTTGTATGCCCTTTTCTGGCTTCTGATGCAGCAATTTGCATAGCAGTAGCAAAGAATCGAGATTCATCTCCATCCCCAAATGATTTTATTAAACTTTTTATTTGTTCTGCTGCTGCCATGTGACAAAATTACATAATTTCTTAGTTAATATCTATTTTTCTTCGTCATTGAAAATGAAACACAACAGTTGTATAGACTCACCTATTATCCCTATCCCACCTATCTTGCAGGATAGACGTCACTGTTATCCCTATCCACCCTATATATTCAATGCAATTTATGCCAATTGTGCATATTATTCAAAAATAATTCTCCATAATCAGCAAAAAGGATAGTTTTTTTTTACATAAAAAGCCAAGTAATTTTAAAA
>WJKH01000046.1 GCA_014729235.1 Candidatus Dojkabacteria bacterium
AGAATTTCAAAGGGAAATATCGAAACTCTTCCAAGCAAAATCCTCCCTTTATTATCACGTTCCAACGTGTCTAGTGTTTCCAGATACCGCGATGGAACTTTAGAAGAAATGTAAAATCTCCCTATAAAGAGATTACACAGGGAATATAAGAGCGGCTCAACCAAAGCCGCTCTTTTTCAATATCCTACAGAAACACCTGCATATAACATTCACAGCTGATTTGTTATTTTCTCATTAAAAAGGTACAATTGGGAAATTATGATAAAACAAAACAAATTAAAAGTCTGCACACTGTCCGGGACATCCGAAATTGGGCGAAACTGCTCATTTATCGAATACAACGATCAAATTTTAATAGTTGACATGGGATTTTCATTCCCGGATCAAACACTCTATGGAATAGACTACCTGATACCCAACTATAGTTACTTGAAACAAAATAAAAAGAAAATCAAGGCAATTTTGATCACACACGGCCATTTAGACCACATTGGAGGCCTTCCTTATACACTGCCGGAACTGGGATATCCCAAAATTTACGCGGGAAATTATGCTGCAGCACTAGTTCGTGAAAAATTAAAAGAACACCGGATGGATAAAAAAGTCAAAATCATCGGCACCCGCAGAAAACAAGAAGTGCAAATGGGTCAGTTCCACGTAAAGTTTATTGGAGTGACTCATTCAATCCCCCATGCGTTCTCAATATTTGTAAATTCACCAGAAGGCGGAGTATTTTTTTCAGGAGATTATAAGATAGACAGAACCCCTGTCGGAGAAGAAGAATCTGATTACCAATTACTAAAGGATCTGAGAGGCAAAGTCGACCTTGCCCTCGTAGAAAGCACCTACCCTAGCACAGAAGGACAGTCAACATCAGAATCAGTTGTTGCGCAAAATCTCGAAACAGCTATTAAGAATTGGAAAGGCAGAATTGTTGTCTCAGCTTTTTCATCGCAAGTGGCCCGACTTTACTCTTTAATTGAGATTGCAAAGAAAACAAAGCGGAAAATTGCTTTCTCGGGCTACAGCTTGAGAAAAGCTATTAAGATTGCTCAGGAACTTGGATATATAAAGCCTCCAAAAAATATAATCATTAACGAAAGAGAAATTCATAAGTACCCCGACCATGAAATATTATTTGTATGTACAGGCAGTCAAGGTGAAAAAAGAGCCGCTTTGAATAGAATTTCTCTTGGCACCCACAAGTACTTCAAGATAAAAAAAGGTGATCTTATTATGCTTTCCTCATCCGAGATACCGGGAAATATTATTGAAATAGAAAAAATGACCGATCGGCTTATTGAAAAAGGTGCCGAACTAGTAAACAGCGCAATGGCTGATATCCACGCAAGTGGCCATGGCACAAACGATGACCAAAAGATTATGCTCAAACTGATACAGCCTAAAAATATCTTGCCAATACACGGGAATTTGACAAAGAGATACCAAATGATGCAGAATTATGTCAGATGGGGCGTAAAGAAACGCAACATCCTGCTGACAAGTGACGGTCAATTCTGGGAGAAATCCGGAAGCGAATGGAAAAGGGGTTCTCAGATACCATCCAGGCCAATTCTGATTGATGGACTTGGCGTTGGAGATATCGGCGATTATGTGATAAAAGATAGGGCCCAACTTGCTGAATATGGAGTCGTTTTTGTAGAGCTGAATTTGAGTGCCAAGACCGGAAAAATTGTAGGCAAACCGAGATTCATTTCACGAGGGTTTGTTTATGAAAAACGTTCAAAAGAACTGTTTGATGCGCTGGAAAAAATCGTTAAAGATAAGCATAATCACTGGCTTAAGAAAAATAGATCAGGAAAAAGAGATACCAAAGCTCTCAGAAAAACCCTTGAAGATGCGATGTCGAAATATATTTACAAAAAGACAGAGAGAGACCCGGTGATTCTAATTTCAGTCTTTTAATTCATTCTTTTATTACTTAGAAGACAATGGAAGATTTAACTCACGAAACTCAACTGCAATTAAGTCTTGAAGAGACCAAGCCGGAGGACAAAGAAGAAGGCTACCCCAAGCAATTTCCCAGATTCACTCGAAAACTGCTTGAAACAATTCCGGGCTTATTCACATGGTTTATGGTGCTCTCCCCTTTTATTGTTGCCCTGCTTAAGATCCCGCAGGTAATAGCCTTTGTTGTCGCTTTTCTTTCAATGTATTGGAGCTACCGTGCTGTAAAATTCTCAGTGGGTCTGATGATTGGATACAAGAGGATGATCAGAGATCTAAACACGGATTGGATTGGCAGAATTAACAAAGATCCGGAGCTCAGCAAAAGATTCAAGGAATTAAAATATCTATGGATCTGCCCGGTGGTAAAAGAAGATATGCATGTACTGAGGCCTTCCTTTCAAGCCTTGAGTAACAGCTCGGTCGGGGCAGAGAAAATATCAGTAGTTATGGCTATTGAAGAAAGGTTTAAGGATGAACAGCTTGAAAATTTAAAACTCTTAAAAGAAGAGTTTGGAGATAAATTTCGAGAAATTGTATACTACGTCCACCCTAAAAATCTGCCAGGAGAAGTCGTTGGAGTAAAATCGGCAAACATAAACTGGGCAGCAAGACATTTCGCAAAGTTGATTAAATCCCGAGGTGAGAAATTAGAAAACTACCTTCTGGACACATCAGACTCAGATCAAAGAGCTCACAAAAAGTATCTAGCAGCTATTACGTACAAATTTCTTACTGATCCCGATCCGATGCACAAATTTTATGCAACAGCCGTCCACACTTTCAACAATAATATCTGGAATGTCCCAACAATTATCAGAACTCAATCTCAAATTCTGACACTGGGAGTGCTGCAGGAATGGGTATTCGCAAAAAAAATGAGAGAAGCATGGTCGGCATATGTTGTTAATTTCAAAACAGTTGATGAAGTCGGCTATTGGCCACCTGATGTAGGAAATGATGATACAATGTTTCACTGGAGCGCTGCAGTTCACTATAAAGGCAACTTCAGTGGCGAAGAGGTATACATTCCAACACACAACGATGCCGTAGAAAATGAAAACTTCATCAAAACCCACAAATCCCTGTATAAACAGCAGCATCGATGGGGATGGGGAGGAATTACCTTTCCAACTACTGCTGCGCGATTGCTGGTCAACAAAGAGATTCCAATAATGAAAAAGCTTGATATTATTTGGGCAATATTCTACAAACAGGTTTTGTTTCTGACATTGGTATACATAATTACCCTCGCCCTACCCATTATGAACATAATCAGCGATGAATATAATTACAGCTCCTACTCATATAATTTACCGCAGATAATAAGCTATCTTCTATCCGGATTACTAATTTTAAATCTTCCCACCATCGTAATCAAGAGAAAGATCACTCCTCCACCAGAAGACTGGCCAATTTGGCGGTATTTATGGGATATTGTTGAAGTGCTATTGACTTTTGTAAACGCATTAAGCTTTACATTTATTCCCTATATACAAGCTTATACCGAAATGATGGTAGGA
>WJKH01000047.1 GCA_014729235.1 Candidatus Dojkabacteria bacterium
CATTAACTTTTAATAATTGGCGTACTGCCTAAAGCCAGGGGCAAGCTCTCCCCCTTTTTTCGAAATATGTTCGTTAGAACTATGATACTTTAGCCTGCGCAGCTAGCCCAAGAGACGTCTCTTTTCAAGAGCACCTATCCTGCCATCCTCAGCAACAAAGCCCACAGCACAAGCCCGAGAATGTTAATGAGAATGCTCGTCCTCAGCAGCCATCGCTTCCTCGCGCGATACGTGCACAGTACCATCCGGATGATTGGAAGGAGAATAAATTGTATATAATTTCATATCCTCCGACTTTGAAGTGTTTACAATATTGTGTTCAGTCCCCGCTGTAACAACAACAGCAGTGCCATCTTTTAGCGGAATCTCTTCCCCATCCAGAACAGCTTTTCCTTCACCAGCTTCTACCCGAATAAATTGATCAACAGTATCATGCACTTCCATCCCAATATCTTCTCCCGGTTTCAAATTCATAACTACTAACTGCATATAATTAGCAGTAAATAAAACCTTACGAAAATTTGAGTTTTGAAGGGTTTCTTCTTCAATCTCGCTGTGAAATGATTTCATAAATACTTGGCTGAAAATTTAATTATTCAATTTTGATTATACCGCGATAGTCTACTTTTTCAAATTTCGGTTAACCTTCGCTAAAAAAAGATTAATTAAAAATGCTCAGGATAATCACGACTTTCGATCATAACTATCCCACCATCAAACTTCTTAAGTAATTTGATAACCTTAATAACCTCATCATATGATTCGAAAGGCCTTTTCAAGTAATCCTTAAGCTTTGATTGAGGAACCCATTCGTATTTTCCTTCTTCGCTACCGACTAAACTACCAGAAGGATCCTTAATTCGACAAAAGAACATATACTTATCCTCAATAACTCTATCACTAACCTTCTCAAGGTTTACGTAATGCCCAATTGCAAACTTCTCAGCTTTTCCAATATATCCAGTCTCCTCCTGAAATTCCCTCGAAGCCGCTTCTTCCACCAATTCCCCGTACCGAACCTTTCCAGCCGGAAAACCCTGACATCCATAAAAAGGTTCCTTTAATCGAGTATACATCAATACCTCTAACTCCTGATCTACATATCGGTAGCCAATGTGTAATACAGTTATTTTTCCCTGTTTCATAATACGAACTTGATCCGTATCCATGGTATTCGCATACTCTTTCCCAGAATTTGTAAGTTGATATTCCCTGCCAATATTTTCGACATAACCTACCTCGATCATCTTTTTTAGATGAAAATCGAATTTGCTATTCTCCAAAACCTCATCCGGTTTTAATTGTAAATACCTAAGACTTTCATTAAAAAGAAGTTCTCTCAAAATCTTTAATTGCAAAGGGTGCAGCTGCTTCATGATGCCATCGTATTAATATTTAAATTCTACGAAACCTATTCTACAGGCTAAAACTAACAAATTCCAGTAAATTACACTTTACTAAACTGGAATCTTGCCCATAACACATCAGAGCAACGCAACATGACACCTACGCCACAGCACATAAAACCTTGAGGATTATTTCTTTTTTCCACTCTTTTTGGATTTCTTTTTTGAGCGAGATTTGGATTTTGACTTAGACTTCGATTTCTTACTGGATTTTTTTGACCGCTTAGACTTTTTCGATTTCTTTATGTAGCGACAATCAGGATAACCACTGCACCCAATAAACATCTTCCCCCACTTACCCTTCCTCTCAACCAAAGCCTCACCACACTCAGGACACTCCTCCTTCAAAAGCATCGGAACAGTCCCTTTACATTCTTTGGGATAATCTTCGCAAGCCCAATATTTACCGTAACGACCCTCTTTCAAAATAAGCTTCTTCTCACACTTGGGACACTTCTTTGGCACCTGATACTTATCAGTATCTATCTTATCTATGGAAATTCCTGCCCCAACCTCCTTGCCCTCAATATCCAGCATGCCATCACATTCGGGGAACTTGCTGCAACTTATAAACTTCCCATATCGACCAAGCTTAACTATAGTTTTTGCTCCACATTTCGGACACTTATACTCAGAATCATCCAGAACCAATACATCCTGCTTATCAACACTTTTATCGACCTTACCAATAACTTCCATCATAGGTTTATACTGGCCATCGATAAACGGAACGTACTCAACCTTTCCCTCGGCAATTTTATCTAGATCCTCTTCAACTTTTGCAGTATAGTCATAATCAACAAACTTACCAAAATTCTTTTCCAAAAACCCTACTACAACCATTCCGACGTCTGTTGGAATCAAATTTCGGCGATCTTTAACAACATAACCACGAGAAATAATAGTTGAAATAATTGAAGAATACGTGGAAGGCCGCCCAACACCGTATTTTTCTAAAGCCTTGACTAGACTAGCCTCTGTATACCTCGCCTTTGGCTTCGTCCACTTCTGCTCCATAACCAATTCTTCGCACGTAAACTCCATCCCTTCCTTCAAGTCTTTTATTTCTTGCAAAGTATCTTTTGATGAACCATCATCTCCACCCCAGACCCTTTTCCAACCATCAAACAACACCTTTTGCCCTGTAAGCTTGAATTCGTAAACTCGTCCATCAGCACCCTCCACTTGCAAAGTAACTGTTGCTAACTCAATCTTTTTTGGAACCATTTGACAAGCCAACGTCCGTTTCTTAATTAGGTCATACAATTTACCACCATCTTTTCCAATCTTGGATTTTACTTCATCCAGACTTGTAGACAAGTCCGTCGGACGAATAGCTTCATGGGCTTCTTGGGCCAGTCTCGACTTATTCTTGAAATAATTAGGTTTCTTAGGAATATACTTTTCCCCGAATTTCGCCTTGACAGCTTGACGTGCGGCATCAACAGCACCTTTTGATAAATGCACACTATCAGTTCTCATATATGTAATATACCCAGCCTGATACAATCTTTGAGCCACGGCCATAGTTCGTTTAGATGAAAATCCCATGAGGTTATTTGCAGCCTGTTGCAACGTTGAAGTTGTATACGGAGGATAAGTTCGCCTCGAAACTTCCCGCTTATTTACATCAATTATCTTAAATTTCTTCCCGACAACCGATTTTTCGACTGTTTTTGCCTCCTTCTCACTTTCAACTTTCGCCTTTTTATCATTAATCTTTGAAAGTTCGGCCTCCAACTTGGACTTCCCATCTGCAAATTTACCTAATATATCCCAATACTCTTTAGGCACAAATTTTTGAATCAGCCGCTCTCTCTCAACTAAAAGCCTTAATGCTACAGACTGAACTCTGCCAGCTGACAGTCCATACCACATTTTCTTCCAAAGCAAAGCCGACACCTTGTATCCCACCAACCGATCTAAAACCCTCCTGGCAAATTGAGCTTCTACAAGATCTTTATCTATCTTCCCCGGCTTCTTAATTGCACTATTGACAGCCGTTTTCGTAATCTCATTAAAAGTAATTCTGGAATAATCAGAATCTTCAAGTTTCAAAGCATTCGCAGCATGATAAGCAATAGCCTCTCCTTCTCTATCCGGGTCCATAGCCAGATATACTTTGCCATTTTCAGGCAGATGCTTCTGCAATTCATTAATTATTTTCTTCTTTCCTTTAATGACCGCGAAATCCGGCTCGTACTTATTTTCCACATCAACCGACAACCCCTTAGAAGGCAAGTCAATAATATGTCCCATAGTAGCCTTAACCTTATAATCCTGTCCCAAGTACTTTTCTATTGTCTTCGCCTTTGCCGGAGACTCCACCAGAACAAGATTCTTATACGATTTCTTCGCCATAAATTATATTTCTTTATTAAAATTTACTGTAAAATTACTATTCTGACGCTTTAAAATACCCTCAAGTTCATACTTTGTCAATTCCGAATATATTTCATCAACATTCAGACTCTCACTTCCAGCCGCAAAATCAATCAACTCATCCAATGTAAAAACCTCCTTGTCATTTCCTTCCAAAAATTCCCGTAACCAACAACTTTCATCTTTCAAAATACCTTCTCGCTGAAACCCCAGCACCTCCAGCCAATCTCCCCTGTTTAAAAGTGGCATCACTCCTTGCGCAATCAGCTGATTGCATCCTTCTGAAGTCTTCCTAAACACACTCCCAGGAAAAGTATATACATTCACCCCTTTTTCCATAGCCCACTTTGCTGTAATCATCGAGCCTCCCTTCGCAGGAGACTCAACTACTACAACCCCTCGGGCTAAGCCTGCAATTATCCTGTTTCGCATTGGAAACATGCCTTTTACAACCTCACGACCAGGCGGAAACTCCCCCACTACCAACCCTTTCTTAGCTATGTCCTGATACAGCCCCCGATTCCTTGTCGGATAGCCCCTATCTACACCTCCCGCAACTACAGCTATAGTGGGCACCCCAACCTCGAGAGCCAATTTGTGAACTTCACCATCCACCCCATATGCCAGTCCGCTTAAATACGCGAACCCCCCTACCTGCTTTGACACCATCGGGTAGTTCACCTTAAGAACATCTCTAACCAGATTCTTCCCATAGGAAGTAATCCGCCTGGTTCCAACAATTGAGTAAATGGCAGTTTCCAAAAGATCCGTATTCCCTCTACAAAACAAGATTACCGGAGGATAATGCAAATTCAGTAACTGTTGAGGATAATCCTTCTCCCACATTGCGATCATCTTGACATCATTCTTCTCAAGGTCATCCAACAGCTCCCTTGACACCTTCATTCCAAGCTCTCGAAAAATTTCTTCAGGAATATCCTCTCCCCAGGTTGCTATCAAATTTGCATAAAACTTCTCCACAGCCTTGCTGCCAACTCCCTTTTCCAACAGCATACTTGCCAAATATCTTTTTAATCTCATGTCCATTTTTTCATTCATAGCCCAATCATACAGATCAATTATTAAAAAGTCCTTAAAACATTATGAAATCCGAAAAATGGAAATTTGCCTGGAATTATGGGAACCGAGTCGCGAATTATTAAATTTTAACAATTGGGACTAATTTTGACCCCCAAGCTCATATTCAAAAAAATCCCTTACGATTCTCGTCAACCTATAACTTTTCCCTCCATCCTCTAGAAAGAAAACAAACGCATATTTCGGGTCCTCATAAGGATAAAACCCAACCACCCAGGCATGACTATGCTCATATTCACCATCTGAATTTCTAGCACCATATTCAGCCGTACCTGTTTTTGCAGCAACGGCAGGTTCAGTCCCCCGCAAGTTAACAATATTGCCATTTTCACCTGCTACAGCTTCACGCATACCACGCCGAATAACCGATAGAGCATCATCCGAAATGAAGTTTTCTCTAATCTTGGGATACTCAAGTAACTCAATCTCACCATTCTGATCTGAAATAGCTCGACCAATATGAGGAGTGTACAAAGTCCCTCCGTTTGCTATAGCGCTTACCCAATTTACCGCTTGAATTGGTGTCACAGTAGTTATCCCCTGGCCAATCGCTGTATTGCATGAATCGCCCTCCGGATACCAAATTGGGTCAAGCCAGGTAAAACCGTTTTCCGCAAGCCAAATCTTATTCTCCGGAGAAGGTAGCCGCCCGGACTCCTCTCCGGGAAGATCAATCCCTGTTTTTTGGCCAATCCCGAAATTTTCCAGATATGGAACCAATTCATAAATATCCCAATCCAAAATAACTCTGCAGGGAAAAATATTTGATGAAACAGCCAGTGCCCCAATTACATTAATATTTCCATATTGTTTCCGAGCATATTCATAAAAATGTGCCCCATCGGAAAAAGTAAAATCATTTGAGCTTAAATATCTTGTCTGCTCATCAATAACACCGTTATCTAAAGCCGACGCCAAAACGATTGTTTTAAAAATTGAGCCCGGAGGCTGTTGGCCTGCAATCGCTCTCGCTGTGAAAACTTCTCGAGGATCTCCAATCAATTGATTGTATTTTTCGGCTGAAATACCACCAATAAAATCATTATTATCGTACGAAGGATACGAAGCCAGAGCCAAAATTTCCCCATTTGAAATGTCTTGGATTATTACAGCTCCTGCAGTGGCGCCATATTCTTGAGCACCCTTTTCAATATATTCATAAGCTTTTTCCTGAAGATCGCTATCTATAGTAAGGTACAAATTTCTGCCCGGAGCCATATCGCTGACTTCTACTGATGCACTTGAAACAACATTGCCCAGAGCATCAACTTCGACCGCAATCTCGCCTTTTTTCCCGGCCAGTTCCTTGTCATAATATCTCTCGATACCTGTTTTTCCAATTATGTCATTAAAATCAATGTACTCCAATTTTTCAAGATCATTTTTATTTGCCTTCCCCGTATAACCAATAACGTGTGAGATAGGCTCCCCAAGAGGGTAATTGCGTTCATACCACTCATCAAGATATATCCCTTCCAATTGATCAAGCTTGGATTTAACCTCAAGCGCTATTTCATTATCAACCCCCTCAACTATCAGCAGCACCTCCAAATAGGCATAATCATCAATATAGTCTGTAATTTTATGAGCAAGAGACAAATACTCACCCCCCGGTTCACCTACTATTGCTTCAAGTCTGTCACCTGTCATTTTTACCTTGTCATAATCAATACTTCCATCGTCTCGCCGAAAAGCATCAACTATTAGAAAGATATTATTAGAAGGCAAATTCTCAGCCAGCTTATTGCCATTGCGGTCAAAAATTACACCTCGATTTGGATATATTTTTCTACGCTGCAGCTGGTTATTCTCCGATCTTGAGTAGTAATAGTCTCCATGAACCAATTGAAGATTTGCTGTAGCCAAAAGCATTGCGAGAAAGAAGCCAAAGAAAATCACAAAAAGAAAGATAAAATTCCATTTATAGCTTTTCTTTGTCCTATATACAGGCGCGGAGTTCTTCAAAACCCCCTGGATATCGTCTTTTGAGCCGTGAAACATCTTGTCGTCCGGGTCAAGTTTGCCACATAGAAGGCGTGCAATATCTTTATACATTTGTTTCAATGCCCCCTGTAAGCCGTGGATTATCATCTGAATAACTCTTCTGGTCAAAACTTAATAGAAATTGAATCCGTTACCCAAATCATAGATTTGAGCTTTTCAAAAAACCCCACCAATAGCAGCCCCACAATCGTACATTTTAATATGCTCCATACCGGAAGCCAACTCAAATTCCCTAATATATTTACATCGGCTTGAGCGATAATCAGGTGAAACACGATTAATGAGCATGCAACTGCAACCCACTTTCCAAAACCTGAGGCAACAGAAAACAGGATCTGAAAAATTTGAATAACGGCAAACGATAGTAAAATTGCCAGGCCATAAGTCCCAATACGATATCCAAAAGCCATGTCCAAAAGAACCCCCACCAGGAGAAGATAGGTGTACTCCATCCAACTCCAGGATTTTTTAAGAAATATTAGAACAGCGGTTACTGCAAAGACACTTCCAAACCCGATTCCATAAAAAAATACATCCAAAACAGGCATTACAAATACTCCAATTATCAAAGGAATCAATTTTATAAAGAAACTCATAACTGAATGTAAACAAATTTTAGTTCACTGCTATTAATCGGCCGCTTTATGTAGCAGCTCTTAGAAGTACTTGCTGGTCCCTCACTCACCTCAGTCACACTCCCCAAAAATAGCCAGTCAGAAACCTTCTCATCTGCCACAATCACTGACTGACCTTCAGCCAGCGGATATGTAACAGCGACATTTTCAACTTTTATTCCTGTACTGGAACCTATTGCCACACCATCAGCATACTTTGAAATTCCACCAATCATGTCTTGCTGCATTTCTTCTACCATAACAGAATCCAGCTCAATCGGCACAACTTTTACTTTTAGATAACTTTCTCCACTTCTTGGAACACGTACCTTGCAATACTGCTCCTCTGTATCTGTAACCAAACCAATGTATACATTACCAAGAACAACCGTTTGCCCCTCCTTCACGCCATCTCTCTCTCCTTTATTGAGAATAATATGGTCTTGACCGGTATACTGGTCAACGCCAATTATCTCCGCCAGGAGCAAATCTGCTTCAGTATTCCCTAGATTTAATTGTCTTCTTAATGCTTCATTTTCATCGTAATACTTTTTGACCAAAGCCAGCTGTGTCTTTAATGATATATTTTCCAAAAGCAGCTCGTTGTATTTCTTCTGAAGCTGACCAACTGCACGAATGCTGCCTACAAAGCCGTTTACGCCGTATGACATCTGACTGCCAATATATGACATCTGATTCGACACCGGAGCAAAAAAACGAGCAATAGATGTCTTAAATATGAAATTTGACCCAATAAATACGATTCCTGTACAACAGGCCAAAATCAAAAACCTTCTAAATTTTGAGATTCCTTCTTTTATCACAACAACCCCAATGATAGATTATTGAAAATCACGAGAGCTCGTCCCAACTCTTCTGTATCTTCTCAAGCAAAGCTATGTGATCAAGCATTTTTGCGGTCCCTCGTGCTACAGCACTGATCGGATCGCTAGTCACTCTTACCGGCAATTTCAACTCTTTTTCCCATAGCTTTTCAATACCACGAATCAGTCCCCCGCCACCAGCAACACACACTCCGGAGTTAATCAGATCAGAAAGAAGTTCCGGAGGCGTCTCCTCAATCGCACTTTTGATTGCCTCTGTAATCTTGTTGATTGAATTCGTAATTGCCTCTCTGACCTCAACACTGCTGAATTCCACAGACTTAGGAAGACCCGTCAACAAATCTCTCCCCTGAATTACAATTTTCTGTTCTTCTTCAAGCGGAAAAACCGAACCAATTGCAATTTTCACATCCTCAGCCGTTCGTTCCCCAATTAGAAGATTATACTTTTGCTTAACATAATTAATTATATCCTCATCCATTTCATCTCCGGCAATTTGAATAGTCTTATCAACAACAATATCGCCAAGGGAAATAACAGCAATATCTGTCGTCCCTCCTCCAATATCAACAATCATGCTTCCAGAAGCCTCCTCAACTGGAAGTTCTGCGCCGATTGCTGCGGCCATAGGCTCCTCAACTATAAAAACCTGCCGGGCACCGGCAGCTTTTGAAGCATCTATCACCGCCTGCCTTTCAACCTCAGTTACCGAGGAAGGCACCCCAACCACTACCCTTGGTCTTGGAATAATAAGTGGCTTTGGAGAATATAAATGGACTTTGTTAATGAAATACTTAATCATGGCCTGAGTAGAATCAAAGTCCGAGATAACCCCGTCACGCAAAGGTTTGTGCGCTATAACGTTTGCCGGTGTACGGCCGATCATCTGCCTCGCCTCGACTCCTACAGCTAGAACATTCTTACTCTTTTTGTTGATCGCTACAACCGAAGGCTCAGAAATTACAATTCCCTTTCCACGCATATAGACCAAAGTATTGGCTGTACCAAGATCAATTCCGATATCATATGTAATTAACTCCAAAATTGGATCAAACAGCATTAACAAATTTGAATAATCTTATCTGTTGTATTTTAACAGATTTTGGGAAAAATCGTATACTCAACAAATTTCCTTTGTCGGAAAAACTATGAGTTATTCTCTTCCTCAGCTTCTTTTCTGAGGCGCTTGTAGCACTTCATACAAATCGTAACCTTGGTCTTGTTGCCTTCATCATCAACCAAAGTAACCTTGGTCAGATTTGGTTTAAAAGTCCTATTGCTTCGAGGAGCTTTATACCTCCATTTACCTTTGGCCTTGTGCTGTATATTGTGTCCGTACATAGTAGACTTTCCGCACATTTCGCAAACTTTTGCCATATTTCGTCAAATTGAAAATTACAATTAGGCGTGATATTATCAAAAAATAAGAAATTATTCAACTATAATTAGACATATGTTAGATTTATACTCAATTCTAATCAGTCTCCCAATAATTGTGTTAAGCTCTGCTGTACATGAATTTGCACATGCATTTGCTGCCGATCAGCTCGGAGATTTAACGCCAAGAACTGACGGCCGTCTCACTCTCAACCCTTTCGTCCATATAAGCCCAATGGGGTTAATATCGATGCTGGTTGCCAAATTCGGCTGGAGCAAACCTGTCCGCATCAATGAATATAACTTTCAAAACCCTGTTCTCGACGCAGCAATTACAGCAATTGCCGGACCTACCTCAAACTTCCTTATTGCCCTAGTTTTTTCAGCCATCTATAACTTATTCAATATTTATAACTCCCCCTGGCTTATCCACACAATTGTCTTCGAGATTATTCTAATCAATCTCGGCCTTACTATTTTCAATCTATTACCAATTCCGCCGCTCGATGGATCCCGAGTCGTACGACTACTTCTCCCAAATAAGCTGAGACCCTACTGGGAATCCATAGAAAAACATTCAACCTTTATAATTCTATTGTTCTTGCTGCCAATTTCACCAATCGGACAATTCACAAGCTCATTAATATCCTCCGCTATGAGCTTTTTGCTACGTTTTCTCATCCCCCAACCGTTCATTTAATTATAAGACAGTTGTTATACCTAGACTCAATTCTATTTTTACTGGACTTTAATAAACCCTTGCCTACAGGCCTTAACTCAATAATTGTAAACCTGGTCCGTTTGAAGTAGAATTAAATGGGTTCTTTGAGAAAATGGGGTTTTTCTTCGCCTTCAAAAAAACTTCGTATGAGAGGTCAAAATCTCTCGGCCCTGCGGGGTCGAGCTGAGACTTCCAACCTTATATTTAAGGGTCCGAAGGATTTCCTCATCTCTTAGAACCCGTTCTCCATGGGATAATTTGCAACACTTCCCCACAGTCAAAATTGATGTTATAATTGCCCGATATTATTGATACGTATTATCTGATTCTCGTGCTCATTAAAATTTCATACTGCTGGAGTAGCTCAGCTGGTTAGAGCAACTGTTTTGTAAACAGTAGGTCGAGAGTTCAAATCTCTCCTCCAGCTTTTCATATTGCTTGTTTTTCCTTTCCTCCCCCCCTATACACTATAAGTTAGCGGGCAGGGGTGGCAGAGTGGTCAAATGCACTGGACTGTAAATCCAGCGCCTTCGGGCTACACAGGTTCAAATCCTGTCCCCTGCACCATTGTTTAAATATTAAAAAAATAATATCAAAAAACGCTTTTGCACCATACAATTGCGTTGAGAGACTTCGCTAACTTAATACACTATAAGTTAGCTGGATTAGCTCAGCTGGCTAGAGCATTCCCATGGTAAGGGAAAGGTCCCGAGTTCAAGTCTCGGATCCAGCTTTTTAGTATTCTGCATCTCTTCAAAAATCTTAGAGTATCTGCAACCGCACGGACATGACACTATAGGATAAGTGTTGATTTTAAAATGATTTTAGAATATAATTCCTCAAATTCCCGATAATATTATTTATTTCAAATACTATGGCAAAATCAAAAAGAACTGTGATTATTGCTTTGGCATGCTCTGTATGTGGCTCCCAAAATTACACCGAGTATAAAAACACAGCAGTTAAAGACAAAGTAGAAAAAAACAAGTACTGTAAATCATGTAAAAAGCACACCAAGCACGTTGAAACTAAGGTTAAATAGCAAAACTAATTTTAATAGCCGATCTCCGGCAAGATTAAGCTGTTATTTATTAGAGAGCAATTACTGCGGGCCCATAGTTTTAACTGGCAAAACAACGGTCTCCAAAACCGCAGTTCTCCGTTCAAATCGGAGTGGGCCTGTTTGATACTTGAGTTAAAATTTATATTTAAGCCTGAACAATTATGGCAGCAAAAAAAGGAAAAAAATCGAAAGCAAAGAAGAATAAAATTCAGATTGACAAAGACTCCGTCAAGACAATAGTCATCAGCAGCCTTCTGTATACTGGAATAACGCTTCTGCTGACTTACACTACCCTGCCTACCCCTGCTCATGCACTTATAACATCAATCGTAACAGGAGCGGTCCTGGGAGTTGCTACCCAATATGCAAGAGTCAACCTGCTTCAGGATGTGACATTTTTAGATTTTAAAACCCTTGTTAACCTCACGTTATATGTTTTTGTTGTTTGTGGTATAATAGCTGCGCTATCAATCGGTATAGACAGAGTCCTTCAGAAACTCTGGGCTCTACTATAATTACTCATTAAATTATTTTGTAATTTCATGGCAAAAAAGCGAGTAACAAAAAAATCCAAGAAATCAGCCAAGGAAGTCCTTGAAAATTCTGGCGAAAGTAAATCCTCAACAAAAGCGGCAAAGACAACAGCTTCTGAGGATAAAAACGATAAGACTAAATCAACTACCAAAACAACTTCACAAAGGATGACAAGCAAGCCAAGATGGTATGTTTTAAACATCCAGCCAAGTCATGAGATTGCAGTTTCAAATTCAATTAAACAGCGGGTTAAAGCTACAGGAACTCAAGATCGCATTAAAGAAGTTCTAGTCCCGACTCAAAAGAAGATTGTAGTCAAAGAAGGAAAACAAGACATTAAAGAAGAAAGAATCTTTCCAGGATATATTTTGATCAAAATGCAGTTAAACCCACAGACCTGGGAGTTAATTACAAACACAGAAGGAGTTCGAGGATTTGTCAGAACTGACAAATATCCTCGCCCACTTCCTGAAGAAGAAGTCAAAGCGATCATGAAATTTATGGAAGTTGAACAGCCTGCGTATAAAGCCTCTTTCAGCGTAGGCGAAGCACTGAAGATCGTTGATGGGCCGTTTGCTGATTTCATCGGAAGCGTCCAAAGCATTAACGATAAAAAGGGTAAAGTTGAAGTTTTGGTTTCTTTTCTAGGCAGAGAAGCACCCGTAGAACTTGACTTTTCACAAGTTGAGAAGCTCTAATTTAATTATCTGAAATACCGAAAATGGCTAAAGAAATTATGCAAGTCGTGAAGTTAATTATTCCCGCTGGCCAGGCCAGCCCGGCTCCCCCTATTGGACCAGCACTCTCACAGTACGGAATAAATATTGGCGATTTCACAAATCAATTCAATGAAAAAACTCAGGAGGATGGAGGGATATTAACACCGGTTGTACTGACTATCTACAAGGACAGATCCTTCTCTGTTGAACTAAAGACCCCTCCCACTTCAGAGCTCATCAGGAGAAGGCTTGGCATCAAGAAAGGGTCATCTGTTCCGAATCTCAAAAAGGTTGGAAAATTAACACAGCAGCATATCGATGAAATTATTGAAATTAAAAAAGACGATTTTAATACAACTGATAGGGATAAAGCCCTCAAAATCATTGAAGGACAAGCAAAACAAATGGGCGTTGAAATTGAAAAATAATTTTTTGAAATCAAATTAATCATGGCAAAAAGAGGAAAAAGATACAAAGACGCAGTTAAGAAGGCTGGCGAAAAAGAGTCTTTGAACCTTTCTGACGCTATTGAAAAAGCAAAAGAAAACTCATACTCAAATTTCACCGGCAGCATAGATCTTCACGTCTCAATTAATGTGCCAAAAGACACCGACCCGAAGTCAATCCGCAGCGCTATTACATTACCAAACGCAACTGGTGATCAAGATAAACAAATAATTGTATTTACGGAGGACAAAGCCGATGAGGCAGAGAAAGCCGGAGCCGTAAAAGCCGGCCTTGAAGATCTAATCAAGGCAGTCAAGGACGGCAGTATTGATTTTGATGTAGCAATAGCCTCGCCTTCAGTTATGCCAAAAATCGGGCAGCTTGGTAAAATTTTAGGGCCTAAAGGTCTAATGCCAAGTCCAAAGAACGGCACAGTTACAGAAGACATAAAATCAGCTGTTGAAGAATATCTAAAGGGTAAATCAAACTTTGCTTGTGATGAAGGCGGAGTCTTGCATATCTCACTTGGAAAAGCAGACATGGAAACTGAGAAACTAGTTGAAAATGCAAAATCATTTATTGAAGAAGTCGTAAAAGTGGTTGGAAAGCCAAGACCTATTGTCTTGAAATCGATCCACGTCTCTCCTTCAATGGGCCCAAGCGTTCCTGTTGAGTTGGAAAATTAAAAAATTTGCCTAATTATTGAAAATCGAATATAATACGAGCTACGAAATTCAAAAATTAGTTGAGCCGCTGGTCAAAGAAACGAGGTGGTCTTAAGACGTAAATCCTTGCGAGACCGGAGACATTTCAAAAAATACACGTTACAATAAATTAATAAATCTGATACCATGCCAAAAAGCAAGGAGTATAAGGAGACACTATTAAAAAAATATAAAGACACTCTGTCTGAAGCCGATGGCTATATCGCGGTTGATCCAACTGAGGTCGATACAGCAACTACAACTGAATTAAAAAAAGAGCTGAAAGAAAATAATGCCGACTATATAGTAGTCAAGAATACAATTTTCAAAATTGCTCTTCAGGATGAAAACGAAATTCCACCACAAACTATTGACTTCTCAGGTGCAACAGCAATTATAACCTATTCAGAAGACCCAACAATACCTGCAAAAGCAGTGCAGAAAGTCCAGAAACAAACAAAACTTTTTGCAGCTCGCTATGGCTATATCGGCAAGAAGTACCTTGATTCACAGCGAGTCATGGACCTGGCAGATATCCCGGGACGCGAAGAGCTGCTTGCAAAACTGGTTGGCTCATTAAGCTCTCCAGTCTCAGGATTCATGAATACAGTAACCGGAAATCTACAAGGGTTTGCCCGGGTAATTTCGGCCTTAAAAGATCAGAAAGAAGCTGAAGCTTAAGAATTTTAAAATTAAGCTTGCTATCAAAATAAATAACTTAAATAATTAAAATATATGGCAGATACAAAAAAGGCAGAGAAGAAGGAAGAGAAAAAAGAAGAGAAAGCTCCAAAAGCTGAAGAAAGCTCAAAGGAAGAAACCTCAAAAGAGGACTCCAAAGATCTCCCTGAACTCTCAAAAAATGCAGAGAAAGTACTGGAAGTTGTTGAAAAGATGACAGTACTGGAACTTGCAGACCTCGTCAAAGTGATGGAGGAAAAGTTCGGAGTAAGCGCCGCAGCTCCAGTAGCTATGGCAGCAGCCCCTGCAGCAGGCGGAGGTGAAGAAGAGGAAGAGAAATCAAGCTTCACTATTGTCCTTAAAGAGGCAGGCGCTCAGAAGATCCCTGTTATCAAAGCTGTTCGTGAAATCACCGAGCTGGGACTCAAAGAGGCTAAGGATCTTGTAGAAGGTGCTCCAAAAGAGGTTAAAGCTGACGTTCCAAAAGAGGAAGCAGAAGAAATCAAAGCAAAACTTGAGGAAGTAGGTGCAACTGTTGAGCTTCAATAGCTTTAGCTTTTAAATCAAACGAGCCAAGGTACACAAAGCCCATTGGATTTGTGATACTTGAGTAAGAGCTGATATCAAACTAGCGAGAATACAAAAGCTGTTTGAATGCCTAATCCTGAGAATTTAAAATGCGGATAACAAAAGTTTATCCGCATTTTTGCAGAAAAACGTGGTATAATATACTATATTACTAATGCAAAACTGCCATGCAAAAGAATACCTCCCGAGCAGCTATCTAAGTTCTTAATGTATACTCAGATGATCTTACCAAATCTTCCGCACGGAATAATTGTATTACTCTTATTTCTCCCGGTAATAGCGACAATTGCGAATTTCGCAAGATACGTACTTGGAATTAGAACCCTAGGTATATACCCTGCCCTTTCACTTGCATTTGCCTTTTTACTCACCGGATTTCGATACGGAATGATAATCACTACCCTGGTCTTCGCAATATCTTCACTAAGCTACTCGCTGATCAAATACACCAGAATGCATTACGTCTCCAAAATTACAGTTATCTACACGGCAAATGCTATTTTTTTAATCCTTGCATTTACTTTATTCACCCAGGCCCCGTTTTTTAGCAATGTTCTAAATCTTGACTTTAACGAGATTAACCCAGCTGGTGTTTTATTAATCGCTGTCCTCATAGACTTTTTTGTGAAACAGACAGTAAAAAAAGATTGGTTCACAGCAACCAGATCATTCATTGAGACGATTATAGTATCTTCAATTGGTTTCTTAATCATTCGTATTCCCCGATTTGACCTGATCCTGGTAAAATATGCCTGGATTATCCCCTTATTAATAATTGTGAATGTCATTATTGGCCAGGGAAGCAACCTTAAGCTTCTTGAAATTCTCAGATTCAAGCAAATTATTGTTAAACCAAATCCACAGGATGACAAATCTTCTTAAAAATCTCGCAACAACAGAAGTTTTAGGTATCAACCGAAGAAATCAGGACTATCTTCGTCCACTGAATTCGCCCTCAGCAAAGAAAATTGCTGACAGCAAACTACTTACCAAGCGGATTCTTCGACGCTCAAACATCCAGACACCGGAATTATTCAAAGTAATTCGGACTGAAAAGCAGTTAAAATACGTAGACTGGTCAAGTCTACCCAAAAGTTTTGTTATCAAACCAAATCAGGGGTCACGAGGGAGAGGCATTTTGATCGTCTATGGGAAGAAAAAAGGAAGCGAACAAGCCTGGATCCAATCCAACAACCAAATTGTCAGAATTAAAGACTTTGAATCGCATATTATGCAAATTTTCGAAGGTCGATTTTCACTTGGAAGCAGAAGAGATATCGCTCTAATTGAAGAAAGATTAAAAACCGACAAACTACTGAAGAAATACAGCTACAAAGGAGTTCCTGATATACGCATAATTGTATACAACAGCATCCCTTTGATGGCTATGACAAGGCTCCCCACCAAGGAATCAAACGGAAAAGCAAACCTGCATGCCGGAGCAATCTGTGTAGGTATCGACATTGGAAGCGGCATCACTATTAACGGAATTCACCTAAAAAGCAAATCACTATTGTCGGATACATACGAGCCAATTGAAATGACATACGATCAAAAAATCAACCTCCCGATAAAAGGTATTGAAATTCCAAATTGGGATGAGATCCTGGAAATTGCCGTTAAATGCCAGCGAGAAAGCGGTCTTGGATATGCAGGTGTAGATATTGCAATTGACAGAGATAAAGGCCCAATGGTATTTGAGCTAAATGCCCGCCCGGGACTTGGAATTCAGGTGACGAATAACGCTGGACTCAGGTTTAGGCTTGAACGTGTAGCTGGAATTAAAGTAAAAAACACCAAGCATGCAGTGCGTATAGCAAAAAACCTATTTGGAGGAAGCGTAAGTGAGGAAATTGAGCTATTGAGTGGTCGGCAGATTGCCAATTTAGTCGAGAAAATTACTCTTTTTGAAAAAGGGAAATACAAAGTCAAGAGAAAACGAAAAAAATTAAAGCAAGGCACACTTCTAGTCAAAGGCCTCCTCGACACTGGCCTTCTAACTTCACGTATCGATCGTGATACCGCAGCAAAACTGGGATTTATCGATGCTATTAAATCTTTCAACTCCTATGAAATTCCCAAAGTTTTTAACTCGTTTGAAGAAGCCCAGGCCTACATAGATAAGATGGATAACACAATCTCAAAACACGAAGATATCGTTCGATTGGCAAAAATTACAGAGGAAGGGAAAATAAGAGTAAGACCCGTGATCAGTGTTAACTTGCTTATTAAGGGAATTCACAAGAATATCGAGGTTATAATTAGTACAAGAAAGGAGTTAATCTACCCTATCCTGATAGGGCGTAGAGAATTAAAAGACTTTCTTATCGATGCAAGTAAAACTTTTACCCGATAAAAAAAGCATCGATATCTAACTTTTTAGTCTAAAAAAGCTTGAAATCAAAAAAGCAATCAAAAAATTATCTAAAAATCGCCGGCAACATACATCTTTCATATTACGTCGAAGCAGCTGATATCCTCGGTATAGACTACAAAATTTTTGTACGATCTCTCATGGCACGATTCGAGGCCAACGGAAAGCATTGGTTTATAATTAATACAGTCAATCCTCTAATTAATTCCCCAAGCGCAACAATTGCCAAGAGAAAATACCTCACTAATATGGTGTTGGAAGAAGCGGGAGTTCCGGTTCCCAAGCAAAATAAGCTTTCCAGTATTGAAGATGCTCTTGAATTCTATAATAAATTCCAAGTCATTGTCATAAAACCAGCACAAGGCCTAGGTGGAAAAGGCGTCACAATCCTGCCTGAGGACGAAAATGCAGTAAGAAAAGCTTACCGGGCAGCATTAGAAAATAACAAAAGCAAGACAAGCACAAAGATCCTAGGTGAAGAGTTTATACCAGGCAACCACTATCGCCTACTGGTCCTGGGAAATCACGTAATCGGGGCCGTTAGAAGAGTTCCTGCGGATGTTTCCGGAGACGGTGTGCATACAATCTCTGAACTAATCAAGCTAGAAAATAAAAAACGTAAAGAAAGACTTTTAAAGCCAATACCTGTTGACGATCAGACTCATAAAAAGCTAAATAGACAAAACCTCACACTTGACTCCGTACTTCCAAAGGATCAGCGAGTAGAAATTCGATTCCATGCAAATCTCACGACCGGAGGATCAACAGAGGAATGCGCTGAAGAAATGCATAAGTTTTATGAAGAAACTGCCGTAAATGCAGTAAAAGCAACCGGCATGAAATTTGGCGGCGTCGACTTGATCACCCCGGACATTTCAAAGCCGGCCAGATGCGCTATAAATGAAGTTAATTACAATCCGGGACTCAGGCCACATTACAAAGTTGATCGAGGCAAAATTGTAAAAGTTGCCGTACCGGTCATGAAGTATATTCGAGACAATTTCTAAATAATTTTTTACCCAACGCCATATGAAAGTCCAGGTTTTACAAGGTTTAAATCTCCAATCCCAAATCACCACAACAATAATTGAGTTTGATACAAAGCCAAGTGAACATGTAATCTCGATACTTGAACAAATTCGCGACTACCACCCTATATTTATGACCAAGTATGAAGCAACGGATAACAGCGTATACATTGAATCCAAATTACCGCACCTGTGGAAAGTAGTAGCACCAGTTCTGAACGAATTGACTACAGAAAAAATTACCCGTGAAGAAGCCGAAGATTTCATACTCACAAAAGCAATAAAATACCAGGTGTTATCAATGTCAACCATTCCGCTACTACACACCGCTCATGAACTGGGATATGAAACTACACAATTTTTTATAAGAGAGGGTCTCAAACCAAAGCCTGGATCTCTGTACAATCGGTACTACACAATAGGAGTCGGAAGAGGCAGCCAAATTACGGTATCGATAGCCTCCAGTCGAGATGCATATATCTCTCAAAAAACCCAGAAAGACAAGTGGCTGACTAATACAGTAATCCCAAGACTCGGCCTACCAATAGCAAAATGGCAGGTTGTAGAATCAAAAGAGGAACTAGCCGAAGTCTTCAAGGATTTTCCAAAACCCTTTGTGCTTAAGCCAACAGGATTAGTGGGAGGTCATGGAGTAAGCATTAACATTGACACAATTGAAAAAGCTTTTCGAGCTTATGATGCCGCTGAAGCCAGCATAAACAGAAAAGACCGACCACTCTGGCAGCGAAAGATTATGATACAGGAACAAGTAGAAAGCCATGGCGGTGAGGACTATAGAATTCTTGTAATCGACGGGAAAATGGAAATTGCCACAAAACGTGTCCCGGCTTTTGTTATGGGCGATGGCGAACACTCAATAAAAGAACTGATAAATGAGATTAACAAGGACCCGAGAAGAGATATTAAAAATCCAACGCACACCATGAAACCGATAGTGATCGACGAAATGATGCATGACTATCTCGGAGATAACAATTTAACGGTAGAGTACGTACCTCAGAAAGATGAAAAAGTCAGAGTAAGACTACCTGCAAGTATGAGTCAGGGAGGCGTTACGCAGGACGTTACCGATCAAGTTCACCCGCAAATCAAAGCTGTTGTAGAATCTCTAGCCGCCTCTATTCATGCTTATACACTTGGCGTAGATGTAATGTGCCTGGATATCACAAAGCCACTGACACGGGAAAATGGTTCTATTATTGAGATTAATACTATGCCTGAGGCGTATCTCAATTTATACCCTACTTATGGGAAAGAGTATGCCCATGTAATGAAGACTTATATTGAAAAGCTTATGAGAGATAACAAATGTGCAAAGATTGTAATTGCAGGTGTTCAAGATTTAGATACAGTTGCTATAGATAAAATGGTCCGAGAAAAGAATAAGTTTCACAGTGATGAAAACGTGGGCGTCTATAAATCGGGAGCAATTTACATCAACAAAGAAACGATAAACTCAGAACTAGAGACTTGGGAAGCCATTCAAGCACTAAAAATAAACGCATCTCTAGATGCTATTGTTTTGGTATACGAGGACATCGAAGAAATTGAGCAATACGGATTTGGATTTGATAATGTTGATATGCTAATAACTGGGACAAATCTTACACCTGACTTCAGTCAAAAAATAAGCCAGTACTCCAGCGAAGGTCTCATCCAAGAAATAATTGAAGTATAACCTGCTGAAAATTAAAATGTCATTCAGGAGAATATGAATAGCCCGAAAAAATACCTAATTATTGATAAGCATCAGCGAATTCAACTTAAAACTGAGCATACATATGCCGTCAGACGCCTATTTGAAGAGATTAGCGAGGCAGGAAATACTGCTGATTTTGCATATTACGATCAGTTGGAAATAATTTACTCAGACTCTTCAATCCAAGTTAAGGCAAACAATGTCGATGTTTCACAGTATGATTTCATTGTTTTCAGAGGCCACAGGCTCGACAACGATCGCCGGTATCAAATACGAAGAATGCTAATTGATTACATTGATTTATCAAATTCGGCTGCAGCACAAAAAACACATGTTCAAAACTCAGAGTCGATTAAGCTTCTACCCTACTACAACAAGATTTATCTCGCGACGTTCTGTGCACAAAACAACCTGCCATACTTTAAAACTTACTTCCGCCTTGATGGTGATTATGAAAACCACCAAGGACCAATTGCCAATTTTCCTATGATTGCGAAAGAATATGCCGGAGCAAATGATCTTCATCAAATCGATGGAAAACTAAAGGTTAAGAAAAATGTATTTAAAATTGACTCACCGAAAGAGTTTAATCAGAAACACTTGAAAGATCAAGACTTGGCAAATTTCTTTATTCAAGAGTTTTCACCTGCCGGCGAAGACTTCAGAATCTTTATCGCAAACGGAAAAGTAGTAGGCGGCTGGAAACGAGAGTCAAATAACAGTTTTATGACTGTAAGAAAAGGGATTTATTCGGGTTACAATCAACCTGATGATGATATGGCCAAATTAGCCATGAAAACTTCGACAGCTCTAGAAGCTAATTTTATTGCAGTTGATATCATGAGAAAAGCAGATGGCAAGCCTTATATACAGGAAATCAGCCTAAATCCAGGATTCAAAGCTTATGAAACAAAGATATCGGGAAACAATGTCAATCTGGCTGAGATTATTGTGAATTCATTTTAAAGCTATCCCCACACAATCAAACGGATTTGAAAAACCGCGGGGTAAAAGCCAGGCACTGCTTAATCCTATTAACCGCCGATCTGCTTGAAAACTTTTCTAAAAGCTTCTTTGCTTGGAACATACTTAGGCTTTTTGATAAGACCCTCCTCAACCCATTTCGTTTGTTTAAAATCAATTTTCCCTGCGTATAATAGCTCGTACATGTAAGGTTTCCGTTCCATCATCCGCCTCACACGTCTAAACCCCCTGAAGTAAGCATAATCTCTTGGATAAATTCCGGGTTTTGACGTATCTCCAAGTCCCCTCTTGACCCTCAATACGAGATTGAATGAAGTTTTTGGAGGTAAAGCAACTGAAAGAGCATTGTATAAGTCACGAAAACTCATAGTCTGCCCAATTTGAATCAACCAAACTAGCAAAGCACGCTCACGGAGATGTGAAAATCTTAGATACCCCATCATTTCTTCGTTATACATTGCTAAACCCTCTTCAATATTGAGATAAGTATTGACATTTGGTTTCGACAAAGCATGATAACCCGTTTCCAGACCATTTAAATGACGGAAGACATGAGTTCCAATCTCATGAACGATCGTTTTTTTCAAATCACTCGGTCGCTTCCGAATATTCGGGTCAACAAAGACAGACTTTTTCTTTAAACCCATTTTCACGCCATTACTTCTGATCTTCTTTGACTTCGCCAATTTCCAATCGTCCAAACCAAAAGCCTGGAATGATTTCTCAAAAACGTCTTTAATCTCTTTAAAACCAAGATACTCTTCATTTTTAACCTTCTCTGAGTTTGCTAAATTATAACTGCGCCCATGCGTCCGGATAGCTATGCAGGCATTTCGAAATAATTTATACGATGGCATTCCGAATTTATCAATAGCAATCTCTGTAAACCGCTTGTTATCACCAACAGCCGTCATTAATTCGTGTGTCTGAATTTTATCTCTGATCAACTCAACATAAAAATCTGAAATCCTTGGATCAACATCTGAAATCTCCCCAACATCCTTTATACTTTCAATTATCTCGTTATTTGAATTTTTAACTATCTCATACTTAAATTGAGGATTACATGTACTCGCCTCAAGGAACTTCTTCTTCTCTGAGGCCAGATTTACCGGAGTAAAAACTAAACTCAATGGAAGCCGAAGTTTGTTCAAATGCCTCGTAACTTTCTCTAAAGTCATAGACTTGCTGTTCACTGTTTTTGCTTTTTTATTCTTGATTCCAAACATATTCCGGGTTTAATAATTTAATTTGAATTAAGACATAATCCTGCATGAAAAGGCGACTAGGATTTATTGCAATAGAATTAGGTCATTGGTCCCTGCCCCTCGTTATATCTTAAACCTGCTGGCTGAGCGCGCTTTTCAACTGCAGTCTTCTTTCTTAATTCAAATTAATATTGTAATATAATGTAGATTACGTGACAATCCTGCATAAAAAGGCGACTAGAAGTTATTGCTCTACTGATTCTGAATTTCTTAACTCACATTAAATTATCCCCACGCTACGATTTAACTTATTATATCAATATTCTTCAATTAGAAACAACCCCAGTAAAAACCAATTCCATGGTGTCATAAAAAAATCCTGAAACATATTCCCTATCAGAATTCCGGCCAGCAGAGATATAAGCAAAGGACTTCTTTTACTGAGAGCTTTTTTCGCAAAATAAATCACGAATCCCGAAAACCACATAAATCCGACAATGCCAAGCTCAGCAAGCACTCGTATATACGCATTATGAGGTGTAGCTCCTAGAGTTTCAACATCAAAATAATCTTGGTAATAAAACGTATACGAACCAATCCCAATGCCCAGAAAAGGAAACCTCTTAAATATTTCCAGTCCTATCTTCGCTAAAACCAGATGCTGCCTGGCTGATTCATCTTGGAGTGTTATTGCACCAATAAACCGCTCTTTAATATTTGTTAACATGTCAAAAACGGAAACAGAAGCAAGCTTGATTGGTGACTTTTTTCTCGCGCTACTAGAACGCTTCCCTCGGTTTCTCTTGAGCCTGTACAATAACACCGCAGCCCAGTAACTAACTGTACTTACAGCCAAAACTATAAACCCTGTTCTGGATCCGCTTATAACTATCAACCCGATCGCACTTGCAAAACCAAGCAATGATAGAAAAATCTCTCCCGCTTTCCTCCACCTTTTAAAATTACCATTTCGAATAATTCTGAAATGTTCATAAGCAAAAACAACAGCAAATCCGGCAAATATCGCTAAATAATTTGGATCTATCATTAAAGCACTTGGCCGCAAGTATAAAATTCCATCGTGCTCCAGCCGGAAAAAGGAAAGCGGCATAAATCCTCCATATGAGTCAAAAATTCGGATAAACGGATGCTCTTCTCCCCCCTGAAAATAAGTTTTGAACTGAATATACGCTATCACCAGCATTATCAGATTGAGTAAAAATATTACCTTGTAAAAAACTTTTTGGATCTTCGGATTCCATATATGTTTCACGAAGAAAGGAATGCTAATCAGGACAGCGTAATATGCTACTCCAATCAGCCCATGTTTCACCTTGTATGCAAAAATCGAACTAATTGTTGCACCAATCAGACTTACAATAGCGAGCTGAAAGTATTCAAATTTTAAATATTTCCTTATAAACAAAGAAAGCTCCGAACCTAAATCTTGATATATTGCTAGAAGCTTTTTAATCACCCATTTCCTTTTCTTGTAAAGAAAAACTGTCACTAAAAGTACATACACAGCAATCCATAAAATTTTTGTCATCAACCTATCAAATATGTCAACATGCACAGCATCCACGCCCAGTCCCACAAACGAAGACAATCTTCCTGCAACCGCAACAACGTAGAAAACTATTAATAAAGATTCAAGCATTTCTTCGCAAAATCATATTAAACGTACCTGACCTATCCATTGGCCCCGAGATAATTAAGAGTACCATCCGCCAGCAAATCAAGAGCAACACCAGTTCCCTTTGCAACACAATAAATTGGGTCTTCAGCAACATGAGCCGGTACTCCAATAGCTTTAGAAAGCAAATTATCCAGATTTTTCAACTGGGCTGTCCCCCCACTCATAACCATCCCCCTATCAACTATATCAGCTGATAGCTCAGGCGGAGTTTTTTCCAACACATGCTTAATAGCCCTTATTATTTTTGACAAAGGACTTTTCAAGGCTTCAGCTATATCATTGGAGTCAATGGTAATTGCTCGAGGCATCCCGGCAGTGCTGTCTCGGCCTCTAATTTCCATTTTTTCCGGGCGCTCTACACTCAAAGCACTTCCAATTTTCATCTTTATCTGTTCAGCCATCTGTTCCCCAACCGTCATATTGTGTTTCTTTTTTAAATAAGTGATTATCGCATCGTTTAAAGCATCTCCTGCAATCCGCAAAGACTCAAATTCAACTACTCCATTGAGAGAAATCACAGCTATCTCTGCAGTCCCTCCCCCCATATTTACAATCATATTCCCGGAAGATCTATGTATTGGTAGTCCAGCGCCAATTGCGGCAGCCAGAGGTTCAGGAATTAAGTGCACTTTTCCCGCCCCGGCATTTGAAGCCGCACGAAAAACAGCCCTCTCCTCCACTGACGTTATGCCAGCCGGTACGCTTACCACCAATTCAGGTTTTGAGAGTCGAATTGGGCCCAGCGCCTTCCCCAGAAAATACTTCAATATCGCTTCCGTCACTCTGGAATCCGCTATCACCCCATTTCGCATAGGGCGCTTTGCAATAATGTTGTCAGGGGTTTTCCCAAGCATTGATTTTGCTTCTTGCCCTACAGCAATCACTCTGCGGCTTACGGTGTCAATTGCAACTACAGTAGGTTCCATCAGGATAATTCCCTGTCCCTCCAAGAATACTACTGAATTAGCAGTCCCCAAATCTATTCCCATCCTTTTTCCAATCATACCGCTATTATATGTCGAGTCAGGTTTTATTGCCAGAGCTGATTACAATTTCTATTTATCATATATTAACGATCTTTTTGAATAATTCTTCCAAACCGGCAAAGCCCAACGGCCTACACATGCGTTTACTCCCAATTTAGACTGCGACATATTAAAATAGTTGTCTGGAGAAAATAAAGATCAATCGCTATCCCAGAAAGACAATACCAATAAAGCAAATAATTGCACTCACTATCTTTAGTACAAGATTTGACCGATCACGCAAAAACAGAATCTCCAGCGGGATTAAAGTTATCACAACAGCATTATTAATTGCATCAACAGACCCTACCTTTCCTCCATGATAATACGACATAAAAGTAAAACGACTGTAAATAAAGTAAGCAAGACCAGCCAAAACAACGCTCTTTAAAAAGTTTCCGGTTACCTTCCCTGCCTTAAAGTCAGCAATTATTCGTCGCCCGGCAAAAAGTGCATTCATAAAAGCCATGCTACAATATAAAAGCAATGAATAAACATGAGGATTGAGATCTAGAACATACTTCTTATCAAAAGTGTAACCAATCCCAAAAAGAAAGCCCCCCAGAAGTGCCAGCCAGCTATATTTACTAATCTTCCCAGTTTTCCGCAAATCTTCGAGATTAGCGATAACTATTGAGACTGTAACAAGTATCACCCAACAATCTCGCGAATTCCAAAACTCTCATTCAAGAATATAACTCCTAGTAAAACTGTATTTAAAGAAGAAACGGACAACAAGATATTTGAAGTGTGGGGCTATTTCCTTTGTAACTTCGATAACAGAAAGTACCAGCCCAAAAATAAATCAAACTTGAGATGCCAAAAAGCCCCCATTCAACCAGAGTCCAGCTTATTTCAAAGGGAATCCCCCAAAAAATAAGCACCAATGCTGCTAAAATCGCCATTAAAAGCCAGTTCAGCAGATTTCCTGTCTCAACAGCAGCATCCACTTCATCACTTATAGCAACTTTCTGAAAAATCTCAGCAAGCGTAAGAGCCCCGAGAGATATCAAAACAAAGACAAACCAATTTTCCATAATCTCATGCTGTTAAATATTGTAACTACAAAGATTGTATAATTTCATGCTCATAGTCAATCTCTCTTTCAATAATCCGCCTATAAGTCTGAAGCTCTCGCAAATTGAAACTAAAGAAAAACCTCGCGTCTTCAATATACTTATCGCCTGCCTCCAAACCTTCAGTTCCATTAATACTATACATGACTTTCCGCTTGAGTGAAGTCTTAAGCTTGTACTTTTTTTCAATTTGAGCTAAATGCTGATACCATCCATAATCGCTATCGTCAAGCGCCGGATAATAACCCCAACGAGAAACCTCAGGCTTCTGCACAGGATGCGCCCTAGCGATATCATTTTTGAGATCCTCCAAAATTTCAGAATACTCAGCATTATTATCATAATCACGTGTAAGCATAAACGGATAATCATAAAATCGCTCACCCGCATAATAAAAAACTGGAGGATAAAGGGTTGTAATTAATCTGCTAACATTCGACATATTCAATAAAGCAATCAACCCTACAAATGAAAAAATTATTATTTTGAAAGAACTTTTCGAAGCTTTGTTTCTAAGGTAATCAGCCAAAATTACCGAAAGGGCTACAAAGATCAGAATAATTGCTGACGTGGCAAGTACACGGATATCTTTCAGACCAAACGTTATCTGAAGTCCCAGTACTTTGTGCAACGCAAACAAATCAAGGATCAATAACAGAAACACAAAAGCGGCTGAAAGCCACCGCCTCCCCACTCCAATCTTGTACTTGATTAAATTTATTATCAAAAACCCGAGCCCAGCACTTGCAATCAGCTCCCAAAACCCCCTCTGGACGTACAAAGAAAATTCCTTAAAATTTGATTTAATATTATAGTCAAGAGCCAGAATTTCACGTACCTGAAAATAGTCAAACAGCAAAAAAAGCATTGTACAAGCTCCCAGGACTATCGTCGCGAAAGTAATCCAGTCTTGAGTGCTTATTCTGGTCTTGGGCCTAATTTCCATTTGTTGAGCATTCCTGAAAATAACAAACACTATATATGAAAGCGGAACCAAATACAGGTAGTTAAATATGTACCGGATAACCCGAACAATATGTTCTCTCCAATTCTCTAAGAACTCCAAAATAACAGTTCGATACTCCTCATTCACGCTGGAAAAAAGCAAGTGAAACACGGTTACAGTCAGAATGGCAACAAAAAGTGACACCACCCTATTTCTACTAAACACTTTCTGAATTTTTTCTTTCAACTCGAAATCGGCAAAAATCTTCTGAGAAAAGAACTCTTTCACCGACTTTCTTGAGAAGAACACTCTAAGATAATGCGGAAAGGCAACAACAATCGCCTTGATGTAAAGGCCCACAGATAATTCGTCACTCTTCACAGAAAGTTTAGCCAGCAAAACTGTTATTCCAAAAAGCACAGTGAGATTGCTTACTACCGTCAAGGCAAAATTACTGGTAATTGAAAGGTAAACTATCACAATTTCCGTTACAATTGAGAGAACCGTCATCCAGCCAGGGATTTTTTTAAATTGCAGCAAAACAGCACTCAACAATACTGTGTAAAAGACTGTTGCTCCGAGATTTATTGGAGGCAAAACCCCATTCCAAGTACTTGTCAAAAAATATGTCGCAGCAACAACCATAGCTATCTGTCTCATATTTAGTTTTATTTTTAGTTTTTTCATAAATTTTGCTCTGCTCAACTTAAACGCTGATTTCGTTAATATATGGTACTCGCAAAAGAACCTACAAAAGCCCGTCTGGCGACATTTCTACATGATATCGACAGAAAAATTATGACTTTGATATCACGCCATCTAAATTCACCGCCTCTTTAAATCTCGCCGTAACCTCCTGAACAACCTTCCGAGCCCGGTTCGTTCCTTCAATTAAGATCTCTATTGTCTCCTTTGGCCTGTCCTCGTAGTACTTCCGCCTCTCCCTAATTGGTTTCAGAAAGTTATTAATTACAACAAATAGCTTTTCCTTAACCTCAACATCCCCAACTTTCCCGGCCTTGTAACGCTCCTTCAGATCGGCGACTTCATCCTTATTACTGTTAAAAGCATCGTGATAAATAAAAACTGGATTTCCCTCAACCTTGCCGGGATCAGTAGCACGAATTCTATTTGGGTCCGTGTACATACTCATAACTTGTTGCTTGACTGTTTGCTCATCATCACTCAAATATATGCAGTTTCCTTTGCTTTTACTCATTTTACCGTCGCCATCAGTTCCAACAAGTCGAGCAACTTTTCCAATTTTTCCCTTAGGTACATTAAAGACTTTTTCTCCCGAACTTAATTGATAGGCAGAGTTAAAGTCTCGTGCTATTTCTCTCACCTGCTCGATAACCGGCATTTGATCTTCTCCCACTGGCACAAGATCCGCATCAAATCCTAGAATATCTGCTGACTGCAAAATCGGATAACACACAAACCCCATTGAAGGATCCAATTTCTTGTAAGAAGTTTCCTCTTTTACGCTCGGATTTCTCATAACTCGGTTATGTTTTACCATGGTTAGAAAGAACGTATAGAGCTCGAATGTCTCAGGGATTCCGCTTTCGAGATAGATTGTAGCCTCGTCTGGATCTATTCCCACTGCCAAGTTATCAAGGAATACATTGTATGCTGCTTCATTGATTTGCTCGGACTTATCATAATAATTTGCATACGCATGCAGATTGGCTATTAGTATGTATGTATCATATGTTTTCTGTAGTTCTACCCGGTCTTTGAGTGATCCAAGGTAGTGTCCCAGATGGAGTCTTCCGTCTTTTGATGGGGTGTCTCCTGTAAGTATTCGTTTTGATTTTCTTTTCATTTTTATTGCACAATTAAATAATTTAGCTCCGGAGATCTTTTGTATAACGTCCGAACTCGCTACAATATCATAGCACTTATCTCCCGTTCCTGCATAAAGAGACTTCTTGTCTAATAAACTTTCATCCATGTAGAATCTAATTGCAGGATGATAGATTCCCACAGCTCCAACCCTAAAGCCCAGCCGGTTGCACAACTCGTCAGGGGAAAGTAGCCCCAGCCTTGTAACACCCAATATTTGCTTCAGTTTCATCATATCTATGATAAATTCATTGCTACGTATAACACCGAAGTACTTATCCCCGCTTTTTAGAATTATTGATGACACCGAATCTGCAGTGTGTATTTGGGACGCATGAAGCCCTTCCTCAACAGTTTCGATCGGGGCATGCTTAATAAATTGCACCTGTCGCATTAAGCCAAGCCCCTGGATTCGGCGAACCAGTCCATCGAAATTCCCATTGCTATTGAAATTAGTATACATATCAACTTTTATTCCTTAAAAAACAAAATATTCCAGCATCTCTTGGACCTAAACCATTAATCCGACGAACAGTTGTATTTTGGCCATATAAACCCCCGGGAGGATAGCGATCACAATCCACAATCAATCCACCTCTTTTTTCAGGTCTTATAGATCCTAATGAATAAGCCATCTGTATAGTTAGTTGTTCTGAATACTGCCCAAGATGGCCTCCCGTTCTTAACATAGCGGTATTTTGAGTGTGGAATCCAAAATACGGCGTCCCCTCTCTGTCAACAAGATTCTGAAGAAAGGATGATCCCAATCCACGCCCCTGAAAATCCGGAAAAACTAAAAGCCCCCCTAAATGAAAAAAACCGTCCCCAGCTCGAGTAGTGAGTAAATTATATGAAGCAAACCCGGCAACTCTAGAAGAACTCTTGGATTCCATTATCAACCCAATCCTGTGGGCTTCACGCATATGAGTTCTTAAATCGATTCTACCTGCCTCAGTAACTTCTCTTCCAAAAGCCCTGCAGTATAAATCATCTAATTGATTCATATATGAACCACTTATTATCTCAGAAGGATCATCAAATACGCCACTTCTAAAAGTGGTCCCACCTACCTCGAAGAACCGACCAGTATCTCGGCCAAAGACAGTGTTGTGACAAATTATCTGCGCCTAACCCATTATTAACTCCCATAACCCTAATAAAAAAATTTACATAAACAAACATTAACTACAAACAAATCCTCACATCCTTTTACAAACCCACATGCAAATAGATCTGCTTACTGTACCGCCCGCATCGCCACAAAGCAAATCACATAAAATTCACTTTGCAAGCCTTGCTCAGCAGAAATTTCTACCGAAAATCACTGATAGAAATCAAACCTATTACTAGTACCACCAGAAATCCACCCCAATTACAGGCATTAAGACAAAACAGATCAAACTGTTCATCACAATTATATATCTTTTCTTCATAATTTGATCCTTTTTTATAAAAAAATCCCCAAGCCAAAAGATAAAAAATTATCTACCAGCTTGGGGACATTAAATCATTAACGTGATACCACCCCTATTTACGATTACATCGCTGCAATCGCCTTTGTAACTGACTCTTCAAACGTCGATATCAGTCTGGAACTAGATTACGGATTCCTTCCGGCTCACCTACTCTCCGAAAACGGATTTCAATTTGCTCCTCCCGGGCCCATTCTCCCGATCAGCGGATTTATTTTAATAGAACAAAGAGCATTCTAGCAAAATTTGTTGCTAAAAGCAAACTCGCGGTATCCCCTTTTGCAAAGGCACTTCTACCACATTCACTATTCTAGATGCGATTTAACTCTCAAACATTGTTATCAGGTCACGATACATACTACAATTGCCTCTCCCGATGCTTTTTAATAATGAGACTAACTGTAAAGACAATTACCAAAAAAATGCCGAGCAAAAGAACCCAAGCCCATAGTGACCAAGACTGCCCCTCAAAATGCGCAGAAGATAGTACTATCTTCTGTGTAGAATCAACTCCTAAAACCTCGACATCAGCGGACATATCTTCTCCGTTATCGTCATAATATATTGTGTACACTCCCGATTCACTTACCTCGAACTCAACCTCTCCATTTTCATCACTCTCCAATACAATTCCCAGCGGATCAATCTTCAGAACCACGCCTGAAACTGGTTGGTCATTTTGGTCAACGACATTAATCGAAACACTGTACACTTCTTGCAGCTCTGAGGCATCAGAGCTATCACCTGTAGAAGAAGAATCTTCATTATCGGATGAATTGAGAGATTCGCCTTCCGTATTCCCCTCATCTATTGTCACTTCAGAATAGATTGGGGAGGAATCATCCTTACGATAGATTATCCTATCAAAATAGACTGCAGATTCATTTCCAAGAGAATCTTTAAATTGTACATATACATACTTTGCCTCCTCATCCTTGCCCTCTAGCTCTATCTCATCGCTTTCATCATAAGTTTCCCAATCAACCCCTTGAAAAGACTGATCAGTAGAAATCCTCATACTAGTAACATCAGACAAATTGTCGCTCGCTAGAATATTCAACTCAACATCTCTATCAGTTGTTGTATGATCACCTGAATTTATTACGATCGATCCAGTTGGTCCTGTTGAATCAAGTTTAATCGTGTCAACAAACAAGGCTGATGTATTTAGAGCATGATCCAAAAACTGTACATATACATACTTCAAGCCATCTCCCTCGGAAAGTTCATAGCTATAAGAGGTTTCATAGGCTTGGAAAGAGTTTTCCCCAAGTTCAGCATCATTCTCAATTTTCATTGCTACAACATCAGTAAGATTGTCAGAAGCAATGATTGACAGTTCAACAGTAGAATTATTCGTCCAGGCATCACCCGAATTAATTACAATTGCTCCTACAGGAGGAGTTGCGTCAAATACGATTGAATCTTCAAAAACAAGTGATTCATTCCCCGCAGGATCCCTAAATTGAATGTAAACAGTTTTATCCCCTTCCCCACTAGACAATATAAAATTGCGGTTCGTCGCATAGGTTTCCCATTCGGCATCAGCGAACACTTGATCTTCAGATACCCGCAACTCACTTACGTAAGAGATCGCATCTGTAGCATCAATTATTAACTCTACCTCTCGATCACTTGTATCATATGAAACACTTTCCCCAAGGATCTGCAGTGAACCCGCAGGAGCCGTAGCATCTACTATAAAATCATCATATTGATAATTTAATGAATGAACATAAAGTCCATCATCATCGTAAAATCTTGTGTAAACGTCATTGTCCCCTTCTGGAAGTTCATCAAGTGAACACTCATAACCTTCACTGGCACTATCAAATAGGCCATCGCTCGCCACACAGTCATTCCAATTACCACTGGGATCATTCGATAGACTCCACTGGACCCCTGCAATCGCACGATCATAAGTATATGTTTTATTTTCCAAGGTACGAATCCAGCTAACACCATCAGAAGAGATCGCATGGGCGACCTGCATAATTGAGTTTTTCGCCGAATACCATAACTCATAATCAGACCCTATCTTAACAACAGAAGCATCTAAAACAGAACGTTGATCGGGTGAAATATTATCAACGTTTTTCTCAAGCACTGGATTTTCCGAATTTGAACTCCAAGAAATCCCATCACTGGAAGTCATGTAAAAAATAAAAGAATCCTCCCCATCCGATCCAGAATACCAACCCTTATAAGTTGCTTCATCGATAAAAACCGTATCCGGGCTAATTGAATTAGAATCTGCTTCCCCAGCAAAACCAACATCAATTAAACAGCCGTCATCGTTAGCTTCCAAGTAACCACATTCTTCTAGAGCAGGATCATCGTACCTCGTCCAATTTATTCCATCTGTGGAAGTGGCTAAACCCATCCTCGTGTTTCCATCAGTAACATAACCACTATAATACATTTTATAGCTACTTGATGATTCTTTGACAATTGTCGGAGAAGCAACATCTGTGCTATCCCAAGATCCTGATACTCCAAAAGAGAAAATGCATCCATCATCATAGGCCTCATCGAAACCACAGCTCGCTACAAGGCCATCGTCATATCTGGTCCAACTTATCCCATCAGCAGAAGTTGCATACCCGATACGCTCATTAGTGCCATCACTTCCCGTATACCATAATTTGAAAACTCCAGCGTCGGAATCCCAAATAACCTCCGGATCCATTACCGAGCTGTTATCCCAAAAACTTCCTCCACCGAATGAAAAAACACATCCATCATCATCAGATTCTGCCAATCCACAATCTGATACAGCAGGGTCATCATATTTAACCCAATTAACGCCATCAGGAGAAGTTGCATAACCTATCATATTTGTCGATGCATACCCAGAGTACCACATATGATAACTGCCATCTTTATACACAACGCTCGGAGAGTAAACATGATGCGTATCCCAAGCAGTGTCATAACCTGTCCCCAGAGAAACAGCAACAGGATCAAGCTCAAATGAATTTATCGGAATACTTACGTTCCCTGTAAAATCCGGAGTCGAATCTGAAGTATATGAAATCCCACTGAGGGAGAATGTCGGATCTGGATGCAAGATATTAAAGGATCTTATTGATGCAATTCCCCCAGTATTATTTCCTGCTTCAATAGCCAGTAGACTGGCATAACCATCATTGTCCAAGTCAACAACGCGCACTACATTACCTAAAGCAGAATCATAGGTATCATTCCCAAGAGTAAAGTAATTCCCCAAATCGATACCATTTTCATTCCCAGGATAAATATACACACTTCCATGCCTCCTTCCTTCGGATTCACCCACCTGATAAGCCCCCACAATGAATTCATTATACCCATCATTGTTTAGGTCAGAAATATTTACTGATCTTCCATAATTTTCATTGTCAGACTTGCCATATGAAATAATATCTGCCGCACTCGCAGGATAATCACCGCTCCAATCACTCCTCCCGTACCAACAGTATACAGCACCATTATAAGTATAACTGTTACTCACCCTATAATCCGAAATACAAAGATCGGGTATATCATCCGCATTGATATATCCAGTATTAATCGTCTCAGCTCTGTAGCCAAATGACCTGGATGATATTTCAGGGAGAAAAGTTGCTGAAGGAGTAGTAGAAATATTCTCCCCACCAAGGTATAGGTGAACTTTTCGATATCTAAGATGTGCAATTGCAAGATCAGAATACCCATCTCCGTTTAAATCGTCTGCATAGAGATTAAAGCCAAAAAGATACTCGCTGCTAATTGGATTATTCAAAATTAGATCCGGCTGAGATATTGAAAACTCCAGAGCCCCCCAATATATGTACACTTTTGAAGAATATACATCTGAAGTACGGACAGAAACCGCTAAATCATCAAGACCATCACCATTATAATCCCCAACCGCCAGAGATTGTCCATACATTTTTTCATCTGAAGAATTCCCAATATAAGTTACATCGGCCATCGATGTAGTAATATCTGAAGCCCATTCATTCTCCCCAAGAAAAACGTATACTTTTCCGGCATGATCCCCACCCTCACTATTACCGGGCGATGAAGAAACAAGATCCTGATACCCATCTCCATTCAAATCACCGGAGACAACCCTTCCATAAAACCCAAACCCTCCCCCTGCTACATCAGAGGTAATCCGAACATCATAATCCCAATCGCTGGAAGATCCTCCATGATAAATATATATAGCCCCAGCATCAGCTCCTCCAGAATCATCCCTTGAGTTCCCGACAATTACATCATCAATTCCGTCGTTATTTATATCAACTTCCAGCATAGGAAACCCCCAATAACCGTCGCTTTGTCCACCGGAACTGCCAAAAATATGTGCTTCATTAAAGAAATCTCCCTGGTCTAGTCCGGCATATAGCGATAACGGCACGATAAAGAGATAGAGAAAGACAAGATGTATTAACGCTAGTATCCAAGAAAAGACCCTCCTTGGCAGTTTGTTTTCCATGCAACCATGATATCAAAGTATTCCCGCTTACGCAACAAAATTCAGATACAAGAACAAGCTCAGCCACCTTAACCCGGAACATCCCAATATACCAATATTAATGGGCCATTCATTTTATTATCATCAGTATCCCAAATGATATTTTGGTGCTAAAAAGCGCAATTGTCCCTAAGCGCCCGCCAAATCCCGCAAATATATTTTGAGTGAAGCTGGAAATTAGGCCAGACAAAGCACCTCCAATTACGATTACCGGAATCGTCCCTTTTGAGGAGCTAGTCATCCCAACAAATGAGCCAGCAAAAATAATCAAAGAAAGATTGATAGATTGGGTGAAATGACCAATCATTGCACCAACAAAACCTTGAGAAAAACTTCTGAAACAGAGAATTTGAAAAAAATAGTAACCACTGGACAAACTCCGAACACCTAACTTAATAAAATTCCCCGCCCTTACGGACGGAGAACTCCCGCCTGATTAGAACAAATCAGGCGATTCTTGCAAACTCCCTCCCTCTAAAACTCACCATAGCGATTACAACATACGAAACACATACCCTTCGCAACTATCAGGATCTCCCTTTACATCGATAATAACAAAATTTCCCGCCTCTCCCCTCCTCACCAGATAACTCTCGGAATACAGATCACGAAAACCCTCCCTCTCAACACTCAATCGAACCATAAGATCCTCCCCGGGCTCCCTTCCAACTAGAAACCATTTCCCCGAAATAGAATCCGGCCAAACCCCCGAGGTTTCCCAAGCAAATTCATTACCTTGAAAATTATAAATTGCAAACGATCCGTCCCCCCTTAAGTCTAATTGCGGTAAAAACTCATTTGCATCATCAGATTGATTATCATGACCGGGCGAAATTGAAAAATCAACAGTGTAAATCCCAATTAAATCAGACTGTGAAACATTCTGAGTATTTTCGGAAAATGCTGTCCAACAATCCGCATTATACTTTCCTCCACAAGATGTCAAAATAAATACCCCAACAATCAGCACTATAGTAGAGAGGCTAAGAGACCTTTTGAATAAGTTAATCCATCGGTCAATAATTTCTTGCATTATAGTTTCCTTAAAAATCAATCAGGCCCGCAACCCTAAAGTAAAGTACCCCACCAATTTTTCATAGATGCGGGAAGACTTACTTTCGTTACCAGCACTTACGCAACCAACAAGAACATTTGGTTGCGCTTTATTTTACAATATTCTACAACTGAATTCGGATTTGCACAACCAACGCATAACTCTTCATTGCGATCTCAGAAAATAGCATATATAATTTTGTCATGAAAAAGTCAAAGGGAAAGAAAGTCAAGAAAATTCTCCAAAAAGTCATCAACATTCTGACAGCGGTTTTGGTGGCTGTATTTCTAATCGGAGGAACCATTTTTGCAATATACTACGGAAAAGGTTATCGCTTTAATCTGCAGGAAAGCACAATTGAAAAAACTGGAGTTTTAAGTGTTTCCAGCAACCCTTCGCAGGCACTGCTTTCAGTAAACGATGAGGAAAAAGGGTTAACGCCGAAGACTGTTGGATCCCTCAAAGAAGGCCTCTACACTGTTAGCGTAGAAAAAACCGGTTACCATAATTGGGAAAAAACTCTCCCGATAAAAGCTGAACTTTCGACCCCATATTTGGCAAATTTATTTTTATCCGAACCATTACAATCCACGCTTTTTGAAATACCAGAAAACGAGGAAGTACTTGAATACCAACTTTCAGAGAATCAAAACCAGATTTATATGTTAACTCAGGAGTTTCCCGAAGAAGAGAATGAATCCGCTCTTACTCCATCACGTAGTGTTAAAATATACGCTTTCACAGTCAATGAAACCTTTCTAAACTTTACCGATAATCCTCAGATTATTTTCGACGACACACTAGATGAATATCAAGTGATCAATCTTGAGCCATCCAGAACTGGAGACTATCTAGCCGTGACAATTGCCTCAAACGACAAAGATGGGGTCGAGGTACCAACTCAGCGAAAAACTTATCTAGTGGACACCACAACGGCTGAGGAGGCACAAATTGATGATCTCCCCGAGCTTAGTCTGGAACTTTTTTACGATTACGATATCAAATGGACAAAGACCGATAATTACATGCTTATTTCTTCGCCTGAAGAGATTTTTAGCTTCAATGTAACAAATAACGCAACTATACTTATACAAAAAGGAGTTCAAAACATTAAGGGGCTAATTTATTATATTGACTCATCAGGAAATTTCTACTATCTAAATCATGTTCAGGAGGAAGAACAGGCAGAAGAAACTGAGGAATCCGGAGTTTCAAGCCCATCTGACAAAGAAACGATCAGCTACTATCAAATTATCCAGAAGAACCTTAACGGAACAAACGAAGAACCATTTATTGAAGAAATCCTTTACAGCTCAGACCCGGAAAGACTGGAAACTCTCAAAAATCTCAGTCGAATACAGGAAACCACTTTTGCATTTTCTGCTGAAAACGCCAAGAACTACTTGACTGGAGAAATCCGGGATTTTACTGTTCATCCCGAAGGCGCAGGAATATTTCTCTCTACCAGCCTCGCAACTTACTGGTATAACACTGAAACAAGTACATACACCGTGGTTGAATTAGCACCTACTCAATTTGTGGATTTTTCCCCTGACTTAAAGAACTTTTCATATTTGGTAGATCTAGACAGCTCATCCAATGAAGAGTCATCTGACATACAAAACTCAGTCGCCCTCAAAGTTTTCACGTTCGAAAAAGAACCAATTGACCACCTAACTAGTATTGGTTCGAAAGAGATCCTAACTATCACGAGTGAAAATAAATATTTCACTTCTAAAGAGAACTTTAAGTGGTTAAGCAACTCAAGCAATATTTCCTTTCTTGAGTTTCTAGATGAAAATAACCTCTCACTGACATTTATTGACATTGATGGAGAAAATCGAAATTCAATGATATCAATCCCTCTGAAATCTATTCCCTCAAGTGATATTTCGGATTTTATATACTCCGTGAGCTACCAAAATGAGGATATAATAACTTTCGAAGCTCGTACTCCCGAAGAACAAGCCCAGGAGCCAATTTCTGAGGCATTGGAATCTGAGGATATGAATCCTGAGAATATCTACCAACTCGTGCAGTATCAGATTCAATAATAAGTACAAACGCTTATTAAGCCTTATTGCTCTCACCTTTCGTTTTTGAACCGTTTTCTTTTTTTGAGATCCTATAATCGCACCCAGCCGGAATCGAACCGACAACCTACGCGTTAGGAGTGCGTTGCTCTATCCAATTGAGCTATGGGTGCCCCCGCTAACTTATAGTTTATGAAAACGTCAATTAGCAGTTAATTCCGAAAAACTTACATTATAAGTCAAACTAATTATACAATACTTCCTTCCACCGGTAAACCAATATTTTATAAGACTATATCTTGCACCAAAACTCATATATAATAGTCTCTTATGAAAATGCGACATACCAACATCACAATACCAAAAATCTACGCACTGTATGCTCTGACAACAACATTGCTAGTCCCGTTTCAATTTGGGGCTGCAACTTTCCTACTCCTGGCGGGATGGAATATACTCACTATAATCGCTTACAACATAACCAAAAGTAAATCTCTGCGAAAATTCATCATTACAATCTCGATAATCTACCCAATAATTGAAATGACTATCAAGTTTCTAATATTTCGCAATATTATCCCATTCAGTTACTGGTGGCTGAATTCTATTGAACATAGCCTTTTCGCAATATTCACAACCACCCTCCTCTCAATTTCACTAATCAACTCAAGCCTAATTAAAACTTCACTCTTAACGGCATTAACCTCAATCGGAATTTTCAATGTAGTCGGAATTCTAAATGAAATACTTGAATTTGGAATTAGACTTGCCCAAAATCTTGAAAAAATTGGCTATTATTACGATACTCTGCGGGACCTTATAATTAACCTTGCCATGTCAACACTTACTGCTATAATAATAATGCTAATTTCCTCAAAATTACGTTCAAATGAAGAAAAACCCCACAATTCTAATAGAAGATTACCTCAAACAATTAGACCTGAAAGATTACCGAATTAAACAATTTAACACCGAATTTTATCAAAACCTTGCCCAAAGTTTTGATGACATAACAACATTTTCTAAAGAACTCAGAACTAAACTAAAGGCTGCTGTCAACTTCTCTTCATTAACAGCTCAGAAAGTCTTTCAGTCAAAAAATAGCACCAAAGTTCTCCTGGAAACCTATGACAACAAGAAAATCGAATCTGTTCTTATCCAGGAAAATAATCGCAACACAGTATGCCTCTCTACACAAATCGGCTGTCCTGTCAGATGCAGCTTTTGTGCAACCGGACAAATGGGATTTACCCGAAATCTTGAAACCAAAGAAATCGTCGACCAAGCTCTATTCTGGGCAAGAAAGCTTAAAAGCGAAAACGATTCAATTACAAACATCGTGTATATGGGCATGGGAGAACCGTTACTAAATTACGACGAGACACTTGATAGTATCGGTATCTTTACCAATCCCGAGAAATTGGGAATAGGCCAGCGTAGTATCACCCTCTCTACAGTTGGAATAATTGATCCTCTTCGGAAGCTCCTAAGCCGGAAAAACCAATTCAGAATAGCGCTAAGTTTGCACGCTCCAAATCAAAAACTACGAGAAACGCTAATTCCTATTGCGAAAACAAATCCGCTTACTGATTTAATGAATCTACTCAAAAACTACACTGCAAAGTTTAACAAGAGAATTAGTTACGAATACTTACTTCTTGCCGGGATTAATGATCAAGCCGAGCATGCAGATGAATTGATAAGGTTACTAAAAGGTCAACAACGGCTTGCATTTGTAAATCTGATTATGTTCAATTCAAGTCAAAATCTGGACTTTGAACGAAGCTCAAAAGCACAAGCCGAGAGGTTTAAAGACGTTATCAATAAAGCAGGTTTTAATTGTACAATCAGACACTCAGCAGGGACTGAAATTCACGGTGCATGCGGACAGCTCGCTACAAACGAATTTAATTTGAGTTAAGAAATAAGACGGCAGTTGAAAAGCGCGCTCAGTCAACAGGTTTAAGATATGACAGGGGTGTGGAAGAAAGACCCAATCCTATTGCAATAAGTCCTAGTCGCCTCTTCAAGCAGGATTCTTCATGATTCTCCTTATACAACAGTATTAGCTTGAGTTAAGAAATAAGACAGCAGTTGAAAAGCGCGCTCAGTCGGCAGGTTTAAGCCATGACAGGGGCGTGGAAGAAAGACCCAATCCTATTGCAATAAGTCCTAGTCGCCTTTTCATGCAGGATTATTTCTTGACTCAAATTAAATTATCTCCAGCACCGACAAAAGTTTCCGGACTTTCTGAGTTCGAGATTTATGAATGTCGTATGCTTTGAAATGACCGATCCGAGTTGATCGTAAATACCCTCCCTTTTCAAGATATCTAAGATTGCTCCGAACCGTAGATTCTTTGAGATTACAGATCAGAATGACATCTCTTATGAACAAAGGCCGTTTAGCTTTGTAAACAGCAGCTAACAGTTGAATACGAGTTGAAGTAATCAACTTGATTAATCTTATAGTACTTGCCGGAAGAGAAACTCTCTTGTAACGTATCACTTTCTTCATACTTAATCATATCATCAGCTCTGCTTATTTGTAAAGCCTGTTGCAGTCTTTTTTGCAGTACTGTATAGAGACTGACAAAGAAAATTGTATCCTATAGCCACAATTCAGATAGTGCTTAGGAACAATGTCGTCACATGTTTCATACCCGTTCAACTTCTTACCAACAGCCTTAAGGTGTTTTACATGGGTTCGGCAATTTAGAATAATCTATTACCCTTTACTCACAGGCTTTACAATACCCCGATAATCACTGACATTATTAAAACAACGTTAACGCACGCAGCTCAACTTCTACGACAATGGAAATTTACTGTTTACGAGTAAATCGGGTGTACAGACTCTCGCTTTACATTGTTTGTGCAGGATTTACAGCATGCTAGTCCTTCTATGCGCTGTGAACTTCATGCCCAGTGCCACGCCTTGCCCGCAAGGCCTTGTACTTAGGCACCGTAATAGCTACTAGCATCCCACAACCCACCTTGCTAAGTGCACGGCTATGAGTGTAATTTCACTCATCATGCATTCAGTCCTATATCTTATAGTACGCCTGTTACTTGCTCTAAATAATTTGTACTCATTTCCGTGTCTGTCCAATATGTGATGATGGAATAACAAGTCGATTTAATATTTGTGCTATAATACAACTCTATGCAAAAGCAAATTGAAATTAAAAATGCACGAGTCCACAACCTACAAAATCTCTCTGTAAACATCCCAAAGAACAAGCTTGTTGTGATGACTGGGGTCTCAGGGAGTGGAAAATCCTCACTAGCCTTCGATACCCTGTATGCTGAAGGACAACGTCGATATGTTGAATCCCTTTCATCATACGCTCGACAATTTCTCGGACTAATGCAAAAACCTGATGTAGAATCTATTACGGGGCTTTCCCCAGCTATTTCAATTGATCAGAAGACATCCAGCTCAAATCCCCGGTCAACTGTCGGAACAATCACTGAAATATATGACTACTTACGACTTTTGTACGCTCGGGTCGGCACAAAGAATTGCCCAAAATGCGGCAAAACTGTCGAATCACAAACAGTTGATGAGATACAGGAACAAGTAATGACGTTATTGAATAAGTCCAAGACAGGAACAAAAATCCAAGTCACTTCACCTATCATTCAAAACAAAAAAGGTGAATTTGCCGATCTATTTGAAGAGCTTTTATCAAAGGGATACTTGAGAATCTCAATAGATGGAAAAACTCATAACCTTGACAGCATGGAAAATGTAAAACTAAAGAAAAATGTTAAACACAATATTGACTTAGTGATTGACAGATTGAAATCTAAAGACTCCATGACAAAAAAAGAACAAGCAGAGTTTGAAAAACGTTTACGAGACGCAATTGAGCTCGCTACAAACGAATCCGAAGGGGAAGTAAAGATTATCATTGGAGAAAAACCTTACTTTTACTCCGAAAATAATACTTGCCAGACATGTAAAATATCTTTTCCAAAGGCAACTCCAGCTTCATTTTCATTTAACTCACCTCAAGGAGCATGCGAAAAGTGCTCTGGTCTTGGAAAAATCAAGGAAATTGATGAAAACGCCATATACAACCCCAAGTTAACAATACTGGAAGGCGGAATTTTCCCATGGTCCAACAAAACTACCACCGACAGCTGGACACTGAGAAAATTAACCACTGTCGCGAAAGCCCATGGATTTAAATTAAATGTCCCGATATCATCATACAAAAGAGATATTTTCGAATTAATCTTTTACGGAAAGGGAGCAAAATCAGAATACCCTGTCAAATACCGCAACAAGAAGGGACAAGAAAGAATTTATAACTCAGGATACGAGGGAATTATTCCCCAAATGGAGCGAAGATACTACGAAACAGATTCAGATTATGTCAGAAAAGAAACAGAAAAATACATGATTGAAAAGAACTGCTCGCTGTGTGACGGAAAAAAGCTAAAAGCCTTTGCACTCGCAGTAAAAATTAATGAAAAGAATATTTACGAAATAACAGAATTACCAATCAGTGAATGCCTTGACTTTATTGATGAAGTTGATTTTAGCGGCATGAAAAAGGAGATTGCCAGTCCAATACTTACTGAGATCAAATCCAGATTAAAATTTCTTACTGATGTCGGACTGAGCTATTTAACCCTAGGCAGACAAGCAAACTCCTTGTCTGGAGGGGAATCGCAAAGAATTCGATTAGCTTCTCAAATTGGAACTGGACTGACAGGCGTATTGTACGTTTTAGATGAGCCTTCCATTGGTCTCCACGCACGCGATGTATCACGCCTCTTAGGAACACTTGAAAATCTCAGAGACCTTGGAAACTCAGTAATTGTGGTCGAGCACGACTATGAGACCATGGAACACGCCGATTGGATAATTGATATTGGACCCGGCGCCGGTATTAACGGCGGTAAAGTTGTCGCAGAAGGTACTTTCGATGAGGTAAAGCAGACAAATACACTGACTGCCAAGTATCTAAACAAATCCCTTTCCGTTGGCGATACGTTACCGCACACTCATGAAGTGCAAAAGTCCAAAACTTTAAAGATCTCGAATGTTTCAACGCATAATCTCAAGAATATTGACGCTGAATTTCCACTCGGCAATTTAATCTGTATTACAGGAGTTTCCGGCAGTGGAAAATCATCACTAATCAACAACACCCTTTTCCCGGCTATTAAAAACAACCTAAACTTTGGACCAAAACGCAAATCACCAATGCAAACAGGTCCCTATGGAAGTGTTGAAGGGGTGGAAAATATTGATAAAGTAATTGAAATTAACCAAGCACCTATTGGCAGAACCCCAAGATCGAATCCTGCAACATACACCGGACTTTTTACTCCAATTAGGGAACTATTTTCACAAACACAAGAAGCAAGAGCCAGGGGATATAAACCTGGACGGTTCAGCTTTAATGTCAAAGGAGGCCGTTGTGAAAAGTGCCGAGGCGATGGACAAATCAAGATAGAAATGCAGTTTCTTCCTGATATGTACGTAACTTGCGAAGAATGTGAAGGTAAACGATATAATAATGACGCTTTAGAAATTGACTACAAAAATAAAAACATTGCCGATGTATTGGATATGACCGTCGATGAGGCAAGCGATTTCTTCTCCAATATAAGCAAAATAAATCGAAAAATTAAACTTCTGCAACAAGTCGGCTTAGGCTATATCAAGTTAGGACAATCAGCTCCTACTCTTTCAGGAGGAGAATCCCAAAGAATAAAGCTTGCGAAAGAACTTTCGAAAATGAATCGAGGACATACTTTATACATACTTGACGAACCCACTACAGGTCTGCACTTCCACGATGTTGATAAATTATTGTTCGTCCTTAAGCGTCTTGTAAATAAAGGTCATTCTGTTATAGTCATCGAACACAATTTAGATATAATTCGACACGCAGACTGGATAATTGATCTCGGACCTGAGGGTGGCGAAGGCGGCGGAGAAATTATTGCAACAGGAACAGTTGAAGATATTAAAAACAACGACTCTAGCTGGACGGGGAAGTTTTTATCAAAATACTAATCCCAATTCTTTTTTTACAAGTTACTCCAATTATCCCTACCTGACTTCTCATAAATACGTCCGAATTTTGTGTAAAAACGCATCAAAAGTATCCAACTCCTATACCTCGCCCGCCTGTTCAGTTGCCAAAAGTTAAAGAAGTTCATGAACATTTGCGACAGCGGTGTTAAAATAAATTAACACCACTTAATTTGTTAACACCTTTACAAATGGCTGTCGCAACAGGAGTTCAAATGAGCTCCACACATATTTTACCATTTATGCCGGGTATGAAAACCGTTTACTCGGTATCATATAGAAATAATCTCTCTGATAAAGCAAAACTTAAATTACATTGTTACGAACTTCACAAGAATGAGAATATGAAACCCTCACAAATTGCCAAAGTACTTAATGAAGATGTTCAAAATTCAACGACCCTCATAAAAGCGTAGAAAGACAAGCAGAACAGAAAAGTCGCCATGAAAAGAGATTTCTTTCTCAACCTATTACACTTCAAGATCATAAAAGACTTTATCCAACCAAAACATTTCTCAATATTACCCCTCGCTACCTTATCCTCCTGGGTAAACTTAAATCTGGGACCTCTTTTTCTGTTTTTACCTCTTTTCATCTCCATTCTAACCTGACAGTTTAATTGTTTAAGTCTTCTTCTCCTCTCATAATTCTCGTATCCTTTATCAAGTAAGAGCTCATATGGCAAATTATCCTTTTCTCAAATCATTTTATCAAGGATCTGCGAATCCGAAGAGCTACCCCTATCTATACTGTACGAAACAGGTATATAATCAGAAGGAAATTCAACACTCATTTTTATACAATAATTATGGTATTTACCAGAGCATCTTACTAAGCCATTTGTACGGTAACTTATTATATCGCTTGAATCTATAATAGTTTTAGACAATCTCTTCTCTGTAAAGTCCTGTGTAATCAGATTGAAAAATTTCTTGAAATATCCTCTGCGTTGCATTTCATATAGATAGTTTCTACAAGTAGAGGAATGTTCAATATTTCTCCATCCGCAGTTATATTTAAATAGTTTATATAACTCAGTCAGGATAATAATTTTTGAGATTGGCTTAGGGCCTGTTTTAGAGGCCTTACGATCTGGCAGGAACTTCGCCAGATGACATATGTAATGATATGGTATATCATCTTTCATAGGGCAGTTTTTTTAGAATTTAGTACCTAAATTCTGCCCTACTTCAATCTTTTTGGCAACTTTCTATCGAATTTTGAACATCTTCAATAAACACAGATCTACAATATATCGATGGATTAACCAGACTAAAAAGGCTCTACAAATTCGTAGATACCAATACCTCGAACCTAAATCCCGTTCCCCTAATTCCACCCCTAGAGAAAAAGTAATAACACCAGAATATGAA
>WJKH01000048.1 GCA_014729235.1 Candidatus Dojkabacteria bacterium
AGTGTGGGAGTTTTTCTTGTAGACATAAACAATGGTTGGGTTTTTTCCTCCACCATCCCCACCATCACAGCCAAGTTCGATAAACTCAGCTTCTACCTTCCTTGCAAGTTCCTCAATTTCTAAGTCTTTTGAGAAATAATCATCCAAAATTGCTATAATACTGTGTGCACTTAGCCTTTCTGGGATATTATCGGTAATACCTACGTAGTAGTCATTGTAACGACCACCATGCTTATAAATGAAATCTCTAATCTGTTGTTGGACTGAATTTAGATTTGATATTGCCATGGCTTTTAATTTGAGGGTTAAAACAAGCATCAAGTTATAATTTGATCAAAAAAAATGCAAGCTCCAATCTTCACGTATTAGTTCAAATTATATGTTTTCCAACATACAACATATAAACATATACCACATGTTTATACTGTACGCTTTCGTACATATTGACCTGTAAATCTGAATGATGTAGGTTTGACTCGTCAAATTCACCTATTCGAAGTGCAGCAAATTAGAGACAGGTTAAACAGATACGGGGGAGGCATACGGGTGCAAGTCCCGAATACCTTTCAAAGCACTGCTTTGGTGGATTTGACGGTGACCTCCCCTTGTGTTTATTCATCAAACCTATTTTTTTTATGTCAAACAAACAGTCAAATCCACTGAAAGAGTATGATTACTCTGAACTTAAATCTGAATTTTTCGGCTCTCTGATCTCTCCAAAGTCTTTTTCTGACGAACTCCGGGACTTGCTATATTTTGCGGGTGCCTCCGCCATCCTTCTGCAGCGTCACCTTCCAGAGGAAAGTCTGGTTCCTGACAAGCTTGAAGAGGCCCTGTTCTCAATAAGGGAGCTTTGCCCGATACTGGACAGAATGGAAGAATCAAGAAAGGCGGGATCATGAAAGCTGAGATTGAAAAGCGCATCGAATCTATGCGGGGTGATTTCCTGGCATTTGCGAACTATAAGGCCTCTGATAATCAAACCACCTTATCAGGAGATGAGATCCTGGAGCAGTCCATCGAATTGGCACTACAGTTACCAGAGGATCGGCGAAATGAAATGCACAATACAGTTGCCCGGGAAAAATACACAAAGCTGGACTTCTACATTCTTGAATTGATCAAGGCTTCGGCTGAGAAAAACAAGCCTCCTGTCGATTGTGTGAAGGATTTAGAGGAGTGGTATGATTTCTTGCATGACAGTAGAAAAATAACTACAAAATCATGAAGGAATTCAAGCTCAACCAGGAAACTCTCAAAAATGCTGAATCCGTGGCCGAGATTGAAGCTATACTGGATTCAGCATTGAAGCTCAAAGGATCCCATGGCCACGGGACCCTTAGCACTCTACTTACTGGCTACCTGCAGAAGCCTTTTAATGAAGATGATCCGGAAGTATTGGACGAGATCGACCAGGTGGCAGGATTCTGTGAGGATCTCGGCCGGATGATTGCACGCGTGAATATGTCTCACTTAAATAAATAGATATGGAAGGACCAATCTTCGTGCTCAATGAACAGGATCTCCGGAAAACCATGGAGGAAATCCTCGGCACCATGGCCGATGATCGAATTTATAATAGGTTTGAGGGGGTTCTGATTGATACAAATATGACCTGTACAATTCTCTCTGTAACAAAGGTAACCCTGTATAAATACATCGATGCTGGATTAATTCCCTTCGAATCTAGGGAGGGGAGATCTGAGTATAAATTCAGGCTTTCTGAGATCCTGAAAGCCGATGTGAAGGAAATTCAGCGGCGATTGAGGTATAATTTGAGAGATATCAGCCGGAAGCGTTGATTGATTCATTTGCAGAAGTAATCCCCTTGGACCACCACCAGGGGGATTTTTTTTGGTACAACACGATATTTAATCATTGAACATGAGGGGCAACGAGGCTAAAATAGACTGTTATTATTTATTGTTATTTATCCAATTTCTTAAAAATGAGTTTGTTCTTCTCTTCATTTATCTCATATAAGCTTTGGGTTTTTATACCCTTCAATACTTTCTTGTATAATTTCGTTTTAGATTCGTCTGTGATATTTTCAGCACCCATAGATCCGGTTTTTGGGTGCACAAACATCAGATACAATTTTTCTTTTTTGATTAGCAGAAGAAAATAAACACGAAATCCTCCACTTCCGTTGATTCTAGTTTTAATGTAAGGTTCGTGCTCGCTGTTATTAAGCCTAGTCCCTGAACAAAGATCTGAGGAGTTTTTTCCAATGAAGTAATCAATTATATCTTTCTCAATTGTATTGTATGATTTCTTTTTTTTGAGTTTGTCATACTCATTTTTAAATTCCTCAATACAATAGATTTCCATTAAACTTACACTAGTGATAGCATTTGACTGGTTTCCTTAAAATCAGGCATCTCTGGTAAAAAGAAAAATACAGATTCTAAATCTTGATATAAAACCCTAACATCATCAATTGTATGCTTAAATTCTTTGATTTCAGCTTTGGCAATACCCCTAGACCTCAAGGGATCTAATGATACATATTGCCTGATCATAGTTGAGTGAACATCTTTTATTGCTGATATAAGATCGTTGATTTTCATGAGGCACTCTTCATCAAGATCGTTATACCAAGTAATCTTCTCTGTCCTTAGAATTAGTGAATTAATTATTTCAGTCTTTTCGCTGAGCGACTTTTTAAATTCATTTATTTTATCAAGAAGTGTATTAATCCTTCTCTCATCCATAAATGGACTTTTTTTCTCAGCAAATGAAATAGTTCTTGCTCTAACTAGTGTACTATTAATCTCTTCCTTGTGTGTTATGCATTCCATCATTTAATGAATTACAGTTGCCATTTCTAATGTTAAAAACGTCTAGAGCACATATAAAGTTGCAAAATAACACATTTATTTTTATCCATCGATATTCCTGGGGTGCCAATATACATCAAATTCCGTAATATAAAGTTTATCTATCTGATTCTATGTTGATTCGTCTCTAAGGGCCGACGAAAGGAGGCCCAGGGCTTATCCCTGTTCTGAACACCCCCCCATTCGAGATCGCGACGAGGTACGAGGAGCAATCTCGCTGACATAACGAAGATCGCGACGAGGTACGAGGAGCAATCTCGCTGACATAACGAAGATCGCGACGAGACACGAGGA
>WJKH01000049.1 GCA_014729235.1 Candidatus Dojkabacteria bacterium
AGGGCAAGGTCTGCCTGTTTGGCTTCCAAATGGATATGTTATGCGTAGAACTCTGGAGGATTATATGATAAAGATGGAGCGCAGGTATGGCTATGTGCATGCTCTTTCCCCCCACATCAATAAAAGCGAACTATTTGAGATTTCAGGACATCTTGATTTCTATAAAGAGTCAATGTACGCACCGATTAAAATTGATGACGAAGAGTACTATCTTAAGCCCATGAAATGTCCGGTTTCTATGCTGATGTACAAGATGAAGCCTAGAAGTTATCGTGATTTGCCGATGAAATTAGGTGAGTTAGGGACTGTATATCGTTATGAGAAGTCAGGTGAGCTTCATGGATTGCAGCGTGTTAGAGGATTTACCCAGAATGATGCACATATATTTTGCACATCAGAGCAGCTTGAAGAGCAGTTTATGGAGGTATTTGAGATGCTGCAGAAATTCTATAAAGACCTCGGATTTGAGAATTATAAATATTACCTTGCTCTTTCGGATCCCAAAGCTGAGAAATACAAGTTTTGCGGTACTCGAGAGGCCTGGGAAGAAGCGGAGAATACATTGAGGCAGGTTCTGGTTAAAAATGGTGTTGAGTTTACAGAAGAGATTGGGGAGGCAGCGTTTTATGGACCTAAACTTGATGTGAAAGCAGTGAATGTTTTTGGAAAGGAAGACGCAATTTCTACAATTCAGGTTGATTTCAATTTAGCTGAGAGATTTGATGTTGCTTATGTTGATAGCGACGGAGAAAAGAAGCGGCCTTATGTGATTCACAGGGCTCTCATAGGCTCTTTCGAGAGGTTTTTTGCCTTCCTAATTGAGTATTACGCAGGGCAATTTCCATTGTGGCTTGCACCGCAGCAGGTCCGAATTGTTCCGATTTCTGAAAAACACGTAGATTATTGTAGAGATCTCAATGAGAGATTTGTTCAGATGGATATCAGGTCGAGTCTTGATGATCGAGATGATACTCTGCAGTCGAAGATTAGAACAGCAGAAATGGAAAAGACTAATTATATTTTAGTCGTCGGGGACAGAGAGGTTGAAGCCGGTGCTGTTTCCGTGAGGCCTCAAGGTCAGAAGAATATCGGAATGATAGGAGTGGAGAAATTTATTGAGATGCTCGTGAGAGAGGTTAAAACAAAGGGTGATTACTTAATTGGAGATCCTCTGGATGATAATTCCGTTAGTAATAAAGATGTATCGTAAATGAGAAAAAAGATTGTAATAACAATTATCGCTGTTGTTGCTTCAGGATTTCTGTATAGTGCAATCCTAACCCGGCTTGGAAACAAGTACTCGCTGCAGTCTAGAAGCTCATGCGAGACTAATATTGGATATTTTAATCACGGAGATGAGTGGTTGGGACAAGATGGCTGCAGCGAGTGCTATTGTGTAAACGGTTTGGTGGATTGTCGAGATAATAAATGCGGAAAGTCAGAAACTTTATCTAATTAAATTTATATTAAAATTTTTCAAGCTATATGGCAGGACATTATAAGAGTTACAAAAAGAAAGACTATGGGCCTCGGAGAAATAAGTATATTAAGGTTCCCGAGGTGCAGTTAATCGATGCGGATGGAGAAAACAAGGGAGTTGTAAATACTGATGAAGCGAGAAAGATCGCATCGGACCAGGGATTGGATCTGGTGGAAGTTGCTCCAAATGCCAAACCTCCGGTTTGTCGTGTTATCGATTTTTCAAAGTATCAATACGAACAAAATAAGAAAAAGCGGAAATCCAGAAACAGGACGAAGGAGATGAAAGAGTTCCGATTTAGTCCGGTTATTGAACAACATGATATTGACGTGAGAGTCCGGCGGGCACATGAATATCTCGGTAAAGGGCACAACGTGAGAATAAGTGTCTGGAGGAAGGGAAGACAGACATCAGAACAGGCAAAAGAGATGATGAATGCCTTATTGACTTATTTTTCTGATTATAATACAATTGAGGCCGCTCCACGCTACGAAGGCAGGAAAATTTTTATTACATTTAAAGCTGATGGGAAAGCAAAAAACAAATAAAACAGCAAAGAAGAGGATTAAATTATCAAATCCCAAGGGTAATAGAAAACCCAAGGTTTTGGTAAATAAGAGTCGTAAGCATCACTTACAGACCAAGAAATCGAGTCGCACAAAGCGAAGGAAGCTCCCTACAACCAAAGTCAAAAAGGGTTATGTGAAGCTTTTTATGGAAAAGATTGTGAATTTATAAATTTGAAATATATATTATGAGAGTAAAAACAGGTAATACAACTCGAAAACGGCACAAAAAAGTCCTTAAGGCCAATAAAGGCTATCGGATGACAAAAAGCAAACTTTATCGCGTTGCACATGAGGCATATATGCATGCCGGGCAATACTCTCTGGCTCATCGCAGACGACGTCACAGTCAAATGAGAAGGCTATGGATCAAGCGAATTAACGCCGCTGCAGGTCAAAATGGTATGAAATACAAAGATTTTATGAAGGGTTTGAAGGATTCCAATATTGAACTCAATCGTAAAATGCTTGCAGATCTAGCATTTAATGACCCGGAGTCTTTCTCCAAGGTTGCATCAAGCTTTAGTAGCTAAGCACAACTTAGGCTACATTTCTATTTTTATGATGATTGATGACTTATTTTTTTACATATGTTAACCATGTTTGTCATTACGATAAAAAGGGGGTAGAATAGGAATTGTTATCAGTCGAGGAGATACAGATTCATTGAATTTGGGATGCCGAGTGAGAGCAAATAACGATTCGGTAAATATCTCGCCATTTGTGGCATCATACGGGGCAGTATTTATTTGAAATTGCAACCCGTTTAGTTAAGTTTATAGAATTTACTAGATTATGGAAGATAAAGATACTCAGGCTTGTCCGAGACCCGCTCAGAAAAAAACTGCTGATTTGAAAAATCCTTCGGGGAGTGGATTTACTCTTCCCGAGGTTATTAAAACCTTTGAACAATTTGAAAAAGATTTAACTCAAATAGCTCCTGAGAAACTTGAATCGAAGTATCTTGGGAAAAAGGGTGTACTATCAAAGCTGCTGAGGCAGATAAGTGATAAGCCTGCGGACGAAAGACCGGTATATGGAAAAGAGGTAAATGAACTTAAAACTTACGCTGAGGAAAAAATTGAGAATATTAAGACGCTTGATGAGACATTGCAAGTAGTGACTGAAATCGATATTACAGCACCGTTTGATATCGATTCTCAAGAGAGTAAGCGACCTCAGCTAAAATCTGAGATTGGTCACAGAAATCCTCTTACTTCAGAACTAAAGCACGTATTGAGAATTTTTGAGTCAATGGGTTTTAATGTTGTCGACAGCAGGCAGTTGGATGATGACTATCATGTTTTTGAGTCTCTGAATTTTCCTCCTGGACATCCCGCTAGAGACATGTGGGATACATTTTGGACAGATGATGACTATATTCCTGTGACTCATACTTCGTGTATGCAAAATCGCATCATAAAAAGTAATGAACCTCCAATTCGGTATGTTATACCCGGAACTTGTTATCGAAATGAGGCAACAGATGCCAGACATGAGCATACACTGTCCCATGTTGAGGGCGTATATATTGATGAGGGAGTCAGTTTGAGCAATATGATTGCAATAATAAAGTCATTTCTCGAAGAGTATTACCGGATGGAATTAAAAGCCAAAATTCAGCCTGCATATTTTCCGTTTGTTGAACCGGGTATGGAGTTTTGTATGTCTTGCCCGTTTTGTGGTCAATCAGGATGCAGCACTTGCGGGCATAAAGGCTGGATCGAGATTTTTCCATGCGGTATGATCCATCCAAATGTAATAAGAGAAGGCGGTCTTGATCCTAAAAAATACTCCGGTTTTGCATGGGGATTTGGGCTTGACAGGCTGATTATGCTAAAGACTAAAATTGAAGATGTGAGGCGAATCAGAGGCGGAGAAATTGAATTTCTCGAGCAGTTCTAGTAATTAAATTAACAGTATGAAAAGATGAAAGTTTCATTGAACACAATTAGAAAGCTGACCGAGATCAAAATTAAGCCGGACAAGCTTGAAGACAAAATAGATCAGACTCTGGGAGAGGTAGAAGGTGTTGAGGATCTAAGCGAGAAATACAAAAATATCACAATTGCTGAAATTGTTGAGAAATCACCTCATCCCGACGCAGATAAACTTGGAGTATATAAGTTAAATATTGGTAAGAAATCCCCCGTGCAGGTAGTTGCCGGTGATCTTACTCTTGATGTTGGTGACAGAGTAGCTTATTTCCCTATAGGAACTAGAGTTCCATATAATCCTAGTCCTGAAAAGTATGACGGTACGGTAAAAAAGACAAAGCTCAGAGGAGTGGAATCAAATGGAATGATGGCTTCTGCGAGAGAACTTGATATTTCGGGAAATCATGAGTCTGTGATGCGATTAAACGATGAGATTGGGAAGCAGGCCCGGCCAGGTGACAATTTTGCTGATGCGTACGGTTTAAATGACCTGGTTTTTGATATTGAGAACAAAGCTATGACTAATAGGCCGGAATGCTTTGGGATAATTGGATTGGCGAGGGAAATAGCCGGTATACAAGGGATAAAATTTGAGACACCTGCCTGGTTTGATTATGGTTATGGGGGTAAAGATTTTTCTCGTGAGGTAGTTCCTGAAAACGAAAGCAAAGTCGATCTGGACGTGAAGAATCAAGTCCCCAAGCTTGTAAATCGCTATATGGCAGTGGTAGTTGAAGATCTGAAGATTAAAGACTCGCCGGTCTGGCTACAGCTTGAGCTAATGAAAGCTGGTGTGCGGCCAATTAATAACGTCGTAGATATAACAAATTATTTGATGATAATGACAGGCCAGCCTATTCATGCATTTGACAGAGATAAGTTGGTGAAGAGGGATTCCGGAGCTGACAAGAAAAATGTCAAAATCGCAGTCCGGCAGTCAAATAAAGACGAGAGAATTGTTGTAATTGACGGGAAGACTCATGAGTTGGATGATGAGATTGTAGTAATTACTGACAGTTCTAGCCCAATTGGTGTAGCAGGCGTCATGGGCGGGCTTGATACGGAAATTGATGAGAGATCACAGAGTGCTGTTATTGAAGTAGCAAATTTTGACATGTACAGCATCAGAAAAACATCTATGAAACTTGGAATTTTTAGCGATGCTGTGACGAGATTCTCAAAAAATCAGGATCCTGAAATGTGTGAACCGGTGATGTACAAAGCTTTGGAGATGTTAAATGAACTAGCAGGTGGAAAAGTGGTCAGTGAGTTAGTTGATATTTATCCAAATCCGCGGGAAGTACGAAAATTGAAAATCTCAATTAAAGGGATTCAAGAATCAATAGGCTTTGATTTGCCCGGAAAAGACATAGCCAGGCTGCTAGAAAATGTCGAGCTTGGTACTGAGGTAAAAGGTGATGAGCTAATTATTACAATCCCGACTTATCGCCAGGATTTGAATATTGATGAGGATATTTATGAAGAGGTAGCTCGTCTTTATGGATTTTCAAAAATTCCGCTCAAACTACCGACGAGAAAATTCAAACCAATTTCCAGAAATCCGATACTTGAGCTGCAGGAAAAAGTTCGTGATTTCTTGACTGCTGCCGGGGCCTATGAAATGATCACTTACAACTTTATCTCCAAGGAGTTGATGAAAAAGTGTAATTTATCTCCATCAAAAGCCTACCACATCAAGAATGCTTTATCTCCTGAACTGGCTTATATGAGGCCGAATTTGATGCCCTCAATAATCGAGAAAGCAGTTATGAATTTGAAAAAGGGCTATGCTGAATTTGCTCTATATGAAATCAATAAGTCTCATATCAAGGGGCAGATGGATGAAGAGAACTTGCCTAAAGAATTTCGAACTGTTGGTTTTGTGTATGCTACTGCTGATAAAGTTGCGAATAGTAAGTACGAGGGGTCTCCATACTATATGGCGAAGAAATACCTCGACGAGTTGCTTTCATACTTAAAGACCATGGATGTTGGATATGAGCGACCATCCGGGAAAAAAGTCTCAGACTATCCGGTATGGATCCAGAATGCGATGACTCTGTATTCCAAGGGTTCATGGGCAATTATAAGTTATACATTTCATAATAAAAAATACTATTTGGGGATGGTAGGCGATTTTTGTCCACACCTAAAGAAGTCCATGGAGATGCCAAAATATTCTGCCGGATTTGAGCTTGATATTGAAGCCCTGCTAAAGATTTCCGGTCTTGGCGGATATTATCAGGAGCCTTCGATCTATCCAAAGGTCACCCAGGATTTGTGTTTTGTGGTTGACAGAGATGTGCCTTATCAGGCTCTTGTAGATACGATAAAAAACGAGGTAGATGATCGGGATGTATATGTTAGTGTTGATCCTGTTGACATTTATAGTGGTCAGGGGGCTGTTGAGGAGACAGGTGATGGGCAGAGTGCCAAGCAAGTTACGATCAGGCTAGTTTTGCAGCATCAGGAAAGGGTTCTGGATGAAAAAGAGATATCTGATTGGAGGAAGCGGGTTATTCGTGCTGTAAAACAGGGTTGCGGTGGTAAGTTAAAGTAGCTTGCAGTTTTTAGGCCTTTGTCGGCTTAACTGAATACAATAAGTTTTGTCAGAGCTCTGAGTAGAAATCTAAAGTTCCTAAGAGATATGTTTTTCGGCTGTATCCTGTAATATATTGAAGATTGCATTTACTAATTTACTGTTGCTTTTAGGCTAATGCGTAAATCCTGTTGTAAGAGATCTCAAGTTTGTTTACAAAGCCACTACACAAGAAGAGGCAGAAGTTAATTTGGGTAAACTCGCTAAGAAGTGGTCTGGTAAATATCAACTTTCAGTAAAGTCCTGGCAGGATAATTGGGAGAACTTGTCACAGTTTTTCCAGTTTACTCCAGAGATCAGGAGGCTCATTTACACGACAAATATCATAGAGGGGTATTACCGATAAATTCGCAAAGTAATTAAGAACAAAGGTGTCTTTCCTACAGAGGCCTCCATCCGGAAGATGTTTTATTTGGCTACTTGTGATATTATGCGTAAATGGACTATGCCAATCCGCAATTGGCCTAAGATAATGACTCAGCTGGCCATTAAATTTGAGGTGTGTTGTCATATAATTGAGCATAGTTTACTCAATTTATCTGGGTGTCCCTAATTGGGAAAAATCGAATTTAAAAAATGAATTACCTATTTGATCCCGCACAATTAGAAGTATTCGGAGAAAAGTATTATCAGGGGAGTGAATTTTCTTACAGATATCAGCAAAACAAGAAACTATTTCTAAAGACAAATTTTATCCCATTTGGACCGATCTGTGAAACAAAAGCTGGCCTAGCAAACTTTATTCAGCATATTAATTCACTAAAGTATACTAAAACCATTATTGAGTTGCCGATAATTTTGAGCGAAAAAATAAAAAATGAGGTAACTTCTGCATTGGAGCAAGCGGGATTTCGAAAGGAACCTTATAAAGTGCAAGAGAAAGAGACACTGATAATAAAAAAAGGAGAGTATAAACTCAAGAAGAAAAATAGATATTATGCACGTAAAGCCAGGAAACATTATAAAATAGTATTGAAAAAAGCTGAGGAGATTTCAGAAAAAGATATTCAAGATGCGCATAAAGTACATATTGATGCTGCTGATCGCATTGGCTATAAAAAACGGACTTTGGAGGCTTTTAGGAAACTTGCGAAAAATGGCGTGTTGGCTCTGGCATACAAGAAAGATTCTCATGAAGCGGCAGGTTATGCGTTGTCGTACATATCACAAATAGCTATAGACGGGGATTTAGCAGACAAGTTTAAAAAAGAGAAGGCAAGTTTTATGCAAATTCTTTTTGCCGGAACTATGACTGATGATGATAAACTTTATCCGGGCTATGCTACTTATGATGATTTGATTAAAGCCGCTTTCAATAAATACAATGTGGATATTATTGATTTGGTAGGTGCCGGCCGTGAACGAAAATTCTCGTATTTGGTTTTCAAAATGAAGTTCAGTAAAGATTTCGTGCAGCTTCCCGGCAGATACGTGAGAGGCTATAGGTTGTTCTAAGGCTTAATCCTTTTCGGTTGAATTCTTTTCTCTTAAAGTCGCGGCTGAATTGATTGCCGCTTGCGCTCAAGTATGCCATTAATGAGTTACGCAATTCAAGAATCAATAGAGTAGGGGGCGAGTGATCCGAAGCTATTGCGAAAAGTCCTAGTCGCCTTTTCATGCAGGATTATTGCTTAACTCAAACTAATTAACATCCAAAGATTTTTTATTACTTTCTGCTAT
>WJKH01000050.1 GCA_014729235.1 Candidatus Dojkabacteria bacterium
AACATTGCGAATGAAACTTGAGGAAACATCAGCAAAAATATCCGATTTCCTCGGGGATTATAAGCCATCTGCATCCTCAAAATACCCCACTCCCATAATTGTTATTGCCGGGCCTACTGCTTCGGGCAAATCTGCACTTGCGCTAGAATTAGCCCGAAAGTTCAACGGTTACATAATTAACGCAGATTCCAGGCAAGTTTATCGCGAGCTTAAAATTGGCACAGCGCAGCCTCAGCCTGACAAGATATCAGACGAAGGAGTATGGTTTATCAACGACATCGAGCATTTTCTCTACGGCCACATAAGCATTTTTGATGAATATGACTTATTCCAGTATCAGGCTGATGTTAAAAAAATCCTGGAGAATAAAGCAACTTCAAATCCCGAGCAAATCCCTTTTCTAGTGGGCGGCACAGGGCTCTACATCGACAGCATTGTTTACAACTACCATCTGAGCCCAAAATCCAGTGACCAAGACGTTGACTTTTCAAGAGCTGAGCTTGAAGCCATGCCAAAATCAAAATTGCAGAGCATTATCGGGAAGAATCTATCTAAATTGAACCCAAGCGATCGCGAAAACCCTCATCGGCTAATCCGTTTTATTGAGCGCGGGATGAAAAACCCGAGCAAAGGCCCCAAACTGGATCATTTATACTTAATAATCAGACCATCAAAATTAGAGCTCGAAACCCGTATTGTCAAAAGAATTGCGATGATGTTTCGTTCGGGTCTGGTTGATGAAAATATTAAACTGCGAAGACTGTTAGGCAAACGTAACATTAATAGCCCTGAAGATTTCCCCATAGCTATGGACACAATCGGGTATAAAGAGTTTAATGTCTTTTTGGATGATATCAACTCTGCTTCACATCTCGATCGGAAGGCAATTAAAGCTGTCAAAGGAGATATTCTGAGCAACTCTATGCAGTATGTTAAGCGTCAGCTGACTTGGTGGAGAGGTCTATGATGATTCAAGGCTGTCTACTTAGGGTTTCCCTACGGTTTCTTTAATCTCGACTTCACTTAGAAAATCACGCACTTATTCGCTCAATCCCGGCCCACCCCCTCAAAACCTCAGGAACAATAACACTACCATCTTCCTGCTGGAAATTTTCTAAAATCGCAATCAGAATCCGCCCAATCGCAAAACCCGTAGCATCATTCATATGGACAAACTTCTTATCATTATCATCACGATAACGAATATTAAGACGGCGAGCCTGATAATCAGTCATATAATCCGAAGTATGAGTTTCCCTGTATTTCCCCTGACCGGGCAACCAAGCTTCAACGTCATACTGATTGTAATCCGGCTTTCCGCAATCCCCCGTACAAATCTGCATTATCTGATAAGGAATACCAAACTGCTGCATCATATACTCCTGAATCCCGACAATAAATTCCTGCTCAACCTCCCCATATTCTTCAGGAACAAAAGTCTCCATTTCCAGCTTATCAAATTGATGAACTCTAAAGATTCCGCGAGTATCCTTCCCATAAGAACCGGCCTCTCGCCGCAGAGCAGTTGAATATCCAATGTAGCGAATTGGAAGGTCCTCTTTCTCAAAAATTTCATCCATATGAATCGGGCCTAGAGTATGCTCAGCACTTCCAACCATGACTAAATTATCCTGAACAGTGCGATATCTTTCATCAATTGGGTCAAGCCTGTCCATTTTTTTCATCACTTCCGGCCGCATCAGGATAGGCGGCACAACAGGACTAAACGGCTTTGAATAAGGATTGCCAGTCTTATCGGCAATTTCACCCAAAACCTTTTCATCGGTTAATGTCTTTAATACAAACTGAATAATAGCAAATTGCAGAACTACTGCTTCATTCTTGAGATAGTAAAATCGTGTGCCGCTAACCTGGGCGGCTTTCTCCGTATCAATAATATCCAGTGCAACTCCTAGATCTACGTGATCGCTGGGCTTGAAATCAAATTGTTTTGGCTCTCCCCATTTCCGAACAGCCACATTCTCACTATCGTCTTCACCCACAGGCATATTAGGAGACACTACATTAGGAATCTTGAGATGAATCTCTTCGAGCTCAGCTTGTACTTTTTCATAATCTTCCTCAAGCTTCTGAAGCTCTTCTTTAATTTCGCCGGCTTCTTTTATCAGATTCTCTCGATTTTCCGGATCAGCCGCTCCAATTTTTTCTGAAATTTCATTTCTCCTGGACCGTGCTTCTTCTACAATTTTTTGAAGTTTCCCGGCTTCTTCATCCAGCTTTAGATATTTATCCAAGTCAACCTTTTCGCATTTTTTATTCTCAATTGCATGACGAACTGCTTGTTGATTTTCTCTAATAAATTTTGGATCCAACATTTTTAATATTGCGTTTTTAACTAATTGACCCTGTTAATTCAAGATCACAGGTGAGATTCTATCATTTTTAGCTTTATTAATCCAGCAAAATACTTTATAATCCAAATGAATTTAAATCAAAACTATAACAGAAAGGAAGGGAAAAATTAATGTCAGATCATGAAAGTTTTCGCCAGCTCGTAGAAAAATCCGTTAATATTCTTATCACAACACATAAATCCCCTGATCCGGATGCATTGACCAGCTCACTGCTCACTTTACACTTTCTTAAAAAACTTTATCCGGCAAAATATTACGAAATCGTAGTGAAAGGGCCAAAATCTGATAAAGAAGTATTAACCGAGCTGCCGGGCTTTGATAAAATCCGATGGATTCCCCGCAGAGAACCCTTTGATTTTTCGACTTATGATCTGGTAATAATCCTTGATGCCGGCAATTTGCATATGGTATCAAAGAAAATTGACATGCACGATGACACAACTATAGTTGCAATTGATCATCACGATGTTAAACCAAATTCTGAAATCTCATTAGTTATTAATGAAGGTGACTCAGCAGCTTCCGAGACTGTATTCACTCTGTTTAAAAAATTATCGGGAAAAGATTTTACAATTGACAAAATAACAGCTGAACTTACTCAAATTGGCATAATATCCGATACAAACCGTTTTATGTGGGAAAAAGTATCTACTCAGACCTATCAGATTATGGCTGATTGTACAAAGGTCTATAAAATTAACATGGAAAAACTTTTTAAGAAATTGATTATTAACACACGGGATTCCATTTATGTCTTTGGGCATATCCTTAAAAATGCCGTTTTTAACGATGACCTGGTTTACAGCCATATTTCTCCCACTTTCGTTGCCCGCAAAGGCCTCACAGAAGATGATGTTTCATCAGGTACCAGCCATTTTTTAAATTTTTACATTCGTACACTCGAAGACATAAACTGGGGATTCATTGTAAAGAAAACATCACATACTTCCGGTCTGTGGACCGTTTCCCTGCGCTCAATCGCAGGATCTCTTGACGTTATGGAAATTGCTCAAAAACTCGGCGGCGGCGGACACACTCATGCTGCAAGTACGAGAATCAGAGCTGACTCGTACAAAGACGCCGTATCACAGGTTCTCGATTTTGTTCCTTTGAGCTATAGATAGTTCTGCATTTTAAGGATTGAAAATGAGAGCACACTGAAGTCGCTAATTCTGATACCGGGATCGCGGGCCTAAATATAAGAAACAGTATCTTTACTTGCGCCAATACCAGCCTCAATGCCAATTGCGAGAGGCGAAGCCCAATTATTTACCTTTGTCCTCTTTACTTTTTCCATTTGCTTTTTGCAGCTCCTTGAGCTTCCACATAAAAAGCTTGCCGCGATTCTTGGCATTTGGGTAGTCAACAGCAAAAGAAAAAGCTTGCTCTAAATATGCTCTCGGTTTTTCTTTTGCTAATTTGATATACAGAGCCTTGTGCTCCAAATCTCCTAATTTTGCGGCAATTCTGTAACCATAATCCTGATACTCTTTTGTTACGTATTTGTGCCTTTCCTGCAGGTCTTTCTTGAACTTTTTTTTGTTTCCGAGTATTTTCTTAATATCTTTCATCATGCAAGATTATACATTATTTAATTCCCATAATATTGGGGGAAGACAGATCTCCAAGTACCAAAAACTAAATTTCGAGCAAATACCTGAATCAGCAAAACTCCTCCGCCAAACACTCTGTCAGGCTGATCCAAAAGCTATTTGTCAGTCTTAAACTCCGGCATGGTTTCAAAAATTCGTGCTAACTCAACCATATGCTCACCCAAATCCACTCCCAGCTGTTCAACCCCATAATTAATCTCATCTCTATCAATTTTTGCGGCAAAAGCTTTATCCTTGAACTTCTTTTTAAGTGATTTTGCCTTCATACCTTTGAACCCGTCCGGCCGCATCAAAGAATATGCATAAATCAAACCTGACAGTTCATCTATAGCAATCAATGCCTTGGACATACTGGTTTCTGGAATTTTGCCGGTATTCAAATGAGAGTGTGCATCCACAGCATGAATAAGTGCCTCAGGATATTCCCACTCCTTAAACCAGCCGACAGATGTCTGAGGATGGGCTTCAGGGTGCTCGAAATAATCCAAGTCATGCAGCAATCCTGTTATATACCAGAGGTCAGTATCTTCATCGTACTTCGCAGCATACGCCTCCATCGCTGCAGCGACCATTTTCGCATGCAAGATCTGGTACTCGTCTTTTACGTGCTCTCTCAGGAGAGCAGTCGCTTCTTTTCTGGTCGGGAGTTTAGTAATATCCTGTTTATCCACCTTCCTATCAGAATCTTCAGTATCACTCTGTGACTCCGCAGATACAGATCCTCCGTTCAGGGTCACCTCCTTCTCAAAATCATCCTCATCAGCATCAACCTGAGGTAAATTTTCCCGGCCATAAATTTTAATCGTATTCTCATCATATTTATGCTTCAGCTGAGGAAAAGGAACTCCCTCACGAGCGGTAACATCTTCAAAAAACCAGAAATTTCTCTCTGAATGACCATAACCAAAAGTCGGCGGCATACCATACTCAAGCATTTCAACATAATCAACATCCAGCCACTGTGCTTCAGCATCACCACTATCACGCATCCGCTGCTGCTCGCTAAATCTCTCAAACTGGTCGATCGGATCATTCACCTCTGACCAACCATTTCCCAACTCACTTCCGGCAATAATCGGCTGAAACCGCTCAACCATATTCGGGTTTTCCTGGCTCGGTTTCTGGAGAGGTGACAGGTAAATCGGATGATTAATCAAAAATGCCGGCCCGGCGATGTCTTTTCTAAGTACTTTCCATAGGTTATCAATTCCTCGAGGGATATTCAAAGTAAAATCAATCTCGACGCCGGCTTTTTGCAGCTCTTTTTCAATCTTCTTCAGGTCTGGGTCATAAACATCAATCCCAAAGTGATCACCGACAATTTCACCGAAATCTATCCTGTCCCATTTTGAAAAATCAACCTCATGTCCGCGGATAGTAAATTGTTTTTGCCCTCCATACATTTCATCTATAACATGATTCATTAAATCTTTAACCAAAAGCATTCCATCTTCCCAATTTGCATATGCCCAGTAGAACTCCATCGCCACGTGCTCGGGCAGATGTTCATCAGATAAACCCTCATTTCGAAATCTAGGACCGATATCATAAACTTTTTCAAATCCTCCACCAATAAGCCTTTTTAACGGCAGCTCATGCGAAACTCTCAGATAAAAATCTTCATCTATAGCGTTCATATGCGTAACAAACGGCGTTGCATCACCACCTCCGGGGATATGCTCCAAAACAGGAATATTTATTTCAGTAAAACCTTGAGAGTTTAGAAATTCTCTATGGGCCTGCCAAAATTTGGACCTCCTCTTCATTAACTCTCGAACCTCAGAATTCATTGTCATATCCAGGTATCTTCTGCGGAATCGAAGTTCATTATCTTTTAATCCACTCCATTTGTTCGGAAGCGGTCGAATGGTCTTTGATGCAAGTACTAGCTTTTTGATAAGTATCGAGATTTCACCGCTTTTTGTCTTGGTAATTTCCCCTGTAGCTTGGACAAAATCACCAATATCCAGCAGTTCAAAGTCTTCCCACCCGATATTTCCGGCTTTTGCATTCGTATCTTCAACATTTTCTTCTTTAATATACAGCTGGATTTTGCCCGTTTCATCTTCGATATCGCCAAAAACCAAATGTCCATGTTCACGCCATGTCATAAGTCTTCCTGTCAATTTCATCGTTTTGCCCTCATACTTATCATAATTCTCTATTATTTCACTGTTTAAATGGTCTTTTTCAACTTTCGAAGGGTATGGATCGATGCCCATCTTTCGAAGTTTTTCCATTTTCTCAATTCGTATCTTTCGCTGCGATATGAGGTCTCCGGTTTTTTCTTGGCTCATTTTTTCTGATCAATTAATTAATTTCACATTTATTATAGCGGATTTGTCGGGGTTTTTGAAATCTTTAATCTCCCAATGTCTACAAACGGCATTTCTTCTTCTATTTTCCGGGACACAACAGTCTCTTGTCATGAGTCTTTCTGTTGTAGATCTCTTGCCGGAAGCTAATTTCATATTACAAGCCCCCTGCATACTATGGGACACGCCTTGCTCAGGAGGGGGAGATTTGTATTTAGTTTTCAGCGTTTTTGCTCAAGCTTGCTTGTTTGGAGTGTCCTATAATTAGCGGAAATTTAAGTTTAGTTGTTTATTTTAATGGCACGTACACTCAATAGAAGGGATTTTTTGGAGATTGCTGCATTAGCTACGGCTGGAACTTTTTTGACGGCTTGTGGTGTGAAAGGTGAGCCAACAGAAGCCCCGTCAGCTCAACCTACCCTAACCCAAGGAGAACAAGAATTTCTGAACAGTTTGACTGAGGAGCAAATAGCTTGGTTCGCAAGGGAAAACAGGGCTCAACTCTACGCCCAGTATACAGAAAGTTTCTATCCTGGAGAAGGCCTCTCTGAATATTTTGCAGGCGCAAGAGAAAGTTTTAGAGCCGGGAAGCCATATACTTTTACAGTCTTGGGGGGAGCATTTACAAACCAAGTTACATTTGAAGTCGAAAGTCAACTAGCACCTGAAGAACAACGCATTCTTACCCCTCAAATGCCAGCTGCACACTATATAGGAGGGTTTGCGACAGACGGCTCTCCAACTATGTATTCAAGGATCCGAGTAGCGTCACCTCCTTCTGAATTCCTGGAAGATCCACGAAATAGCGGCTACTTAACCCATGAACTGACTCATGCTTGGCAGTGGGCTACAATAATGGGACATCTTTTAAGAACAGAAGTCATCGACATGAAT
>WJKH01000051.1 GCA_014729235.1 Candidatus Dojkabacteria bacterium
GCCCATCAATTGATACCCGACTCGCTTTCTTTCGATTGATTAATGGTTCTACACGCGATTTCATCCATTTCGCTAGAAAACCATTCAAGGGGCCACCCTCTCTAAGTCTATATAAAACACGCTTACAACGAAGGTAATCTTCTTTTGTTCTGATATCAGGAATCAACGCATCTACTATTTGATCGGCATTAATTCTAAATTGCTCCAACATAACTCCAATTTGTCGCCTCAGCTCATCAACAGAGCCACAGGGAGGATTTTCGTCAGTAATGTCAATCTCGTCTAATGGGTAAGAACACCTATCTACAGCCTCTAGAAGTCCAGCAGAGAATCCCATCCGCACAGCCAATCTTATCAAGTCTTCTTTATTAAATCGTGATTGTATTTCGGACATCACATCTTTAGGCAGATACAATTTTCCCTCCGGAGTCATTTCATATAAATCATTCGGGAAAAACATTAGTGCCTCACTTACAAGAAGCCCGACTAAGCAAGGATCTATCGAGATCTTATTAACGCCAAACCCGATTCCATATGAGGCCTCAAAAAGCCCTTGTAAATCAGCCTGCGGGCTACTATAGGACGCAACAATATTTCTCCTTAATTTTGTAACTTCCGGAGATTCATCATTTACCAGAAGACTCCACAAAAGGGGATCGTCTCCTATGAACGCCTTATCAATTAATGTATCTTCTACTTGTGCCAATCTATTTTCAAACATTTCATTAACTTATAAATTAAAAAAAAGACGGCATTTCTGCCGTCTCTGACTTGTACCTTGAAATCAAAAGGCAACGAAATCACGTAACGGCTAAATCCGTCTTGTGGTGAGAATTATTTTGATTGTCGTTCAATAAGTCCAAAACTTTTTTATACCCTCCCATACCTCTTTCAAGCCACTGATTAACACGAGTTACAGTCGCAATACTTACTTTTGTTTTTTGGGACACTTCTCTCTGAGGAAAACCCTTTGACAATAATTGAGCCACCTGCCATCTTCCCGACAGTGCTTCAAGCTCCGGCTCAGTCATCAGATCACGGCAAAATTTGGCCATGACTTCTGGATTTTCTATCAAAGCTAACGCACGAAACAGATCTTTTGAATTTTTATTTAACCATTTTTGCTGCCTCATGAAGCGTAATAATACACTAATACGCCCGTTGTGTCAATATGTTGGATGAAGTTCTCTACTTGGTCGCATGCGCTCAAGAAATTAAGCAATAAAGCTACCATTTCATTCAGATTCTCCATCATTTTGCTCTATATTGGGTCCCTGTTTTAGAATAACAACCAATCTTTGTACTTCGTCAATTACATCCTCATGAAATTTTGTAACCTCAGTATCAGTCGACTGTCCAAGCCACAACTTAGCAGCCTCCGGCAAAACCTCAAAATAATCACGCCCTTCGAGTAGATGCCCCTGGATTACTCTAGCTATCTCCGAGCGATTTCCAAAACTAAGAAAGTTATCTTGATCTGAATGAGAAGGATTAATATAAGCAAACTTACTATAGAACCTCAGAAGATCTTTCACTAGATTCAATGCTTCAACTTGAGCTTGCTGCTCTTCGTAAGGCATTACTTCCTTTAGAGCCTCGATTCTACTTTGTGCCTTAACATAACGATCTCGAAGGAGAAACTTGTCATGGTCAGGTGAACCTCTTCTACGAGCATTTACCCTTCCTCTAATGTCTAATTTATCCCACCATTCAATTAGATCCTCAATTGAGGTATGATACTCGAACTTTTCCTGTAGTTCTGATTCTATTTCCCTTAAGATGGTTCGGTCATTTTCAAGCATAATCCTCCAAGGACTGTGATTGGTACTACCGACTATATCAATATCGTCTGAAAGTCGTCTTGAAATAGTTTTTTTTAGAGTTTCAAGCCCCTGATCAATAGCTTCCGGCTTTGATCTGTCCAAGAAAGAGCTCATTCTCTCAACTACTAAAACTGGCTCATCGCCATGAATATGATAACTTATCCCAGTGAGTGGCAGTTGATTAGTCTCTTTTGCAACCGAACTATAAAGATCTAGATGCTTTCCAATCACTTCTCTAGTTCTTGCTATATAGTCACCTTCAGCATCAGATATCCTGTGTATTTCAAGTTTGATGCCGCTTATTTCTTTTTCAGGATCTGAGTCTGAAAAGAAGGTCAATCCTGCATCTGTTACATGCCAGTATTTCTCCCAGTCCGAGCCAAAAGTTTCCTCAATCATAAATTTATGATTTTGGTCGAGAATTCCTTGCCTACTCCTTTTTAGCCTAAATCTAGCCCTCAACCTATTTAGTTGTATATCAACGCCATCAACTGTCAAAAATTCAGGAAAGTCAAATAAAGGGTTAAAGGGAGCCGTTTCAATTATACCTTGATACCCCCCATCTTCACTAGTTCTAAAGCATGGAACAGATGCGTATAATGTAATATCATTTTCCAAGGAAAAAATATGATACTCGTCTTGGAGAGGTTCTCCGCTCTCATTTTGAAACATTCTTAAAGCCTCAACAAATTAAACAACTACCTAAAAATTATACTACATGTTTTTTTTTAATTAAAGTTCCTGATTTCAAAATGCAACTGCACAGTTAAAAAATCATCTTGAGAGACAAACAGTTAATTACCTCAAGTCAGGAAGGAATAGAAATATTCGTTAAGTGTAATTTGAGTTGCAAGAAAATCAAACACCATTTAAAATATCAACATGAAACCAGTCTTTGCTGAAAAAACTACATACAAAGGAAAAGATTACAAAAGCGAGTTATACATAAAAAACGACTACAGCGAAATCTCCCCCATCACCCAAGCCCACGCAGTATGCTTCATAGATAAAAATACCCTATTATTCCAACAATTCCGAGATGGCACACTTGGGAACCTGGGAGGAGGCATTAGGCCGAGTGAAAATATCGAACAAGCTCTTAGGAGAGAATTGATAGAAGAAGGCCAATGCGAACTTTTATCCTGGAAGACGTTTGGATATGAGAGAATCTCAAAGTTAAGCCAACCCGGTCTATACGAGTATTTTCTGCGCACAGCAGCTCACGTCAAACTGCTTGATAAATCAGTCAAGGACCCGTGCGGAAAAAGCATTGGAAGAGCCATTGTTCCGTATTGCATTGCTGCCCATAAATTGGGCTGGGGCAAAAAAGGGAGATTGCTGCTAAAATATGCTAGGAAAAAGTATCTGGAGTATATTTAATTCGATAAAGCATAATCCGCATATGATCTATCATATAACTGGAAACAAACACAAAGCAGAAAGCGCAAATAAACGCCTCAAGCCCTTTAACATACAACTCAAACAAAAGACTCTCCACCTCATCGAACCCCAGGAAGAAGATATCACAACAGTGGCTGAATCAAAAGCGCAGCAAGCCAACAGGCAAATCAAAAGACCTGTACTTGTGTCAGATTCCGGAATCTCAATTCCTGCGCTAAACGGATTTCCAGGACCATTCATGCACTACATTACTAAATGGCTTACGGCAAGCGATCTACTGAATCTCATGCAAAATAAAACCGACAGGACAATTTATTTTCAAAATGTGGCCGTTTACCAAGATTCTCAACAGCAAAGAGCTTTTAAATCAGAAAGGAAAGGATTAATTTTATCGAAAGCAGAAGGAAAAGGCATCCCACTTGATCAGATTGTCACCTTCAGGAAAGATTACAAAACCATCGCCGAATGCGAAAACTTTGGTCTGAGTCGGTTTGACTCAGAGCTTAAAGATTCGATCTGGTTTCAATTCGGGGAGTGGTATAATAAATTCAATAAACTTATCAAAAATTAAAAATGCCCCAAAAAGAACAAATTCCAAAAGCTCAACTACATGATCATAATAAAAGAAATCAGCCCCCAGCAACAAACTCCCCCTCCCCAAAGAGAAAACAGATTGTCCTAATTATAGTACTCATATTGGCGATATTATTCATGTGCGGCGCAATTACACTGACATTGACAATTTGGCTAAAAATCTCCGAAGACCAAACTTCAAGCCAGGAAAACTCTCGTCCAGAGGCAACAGACCCTGCGTCAGAAAACAAGCACCATACTTTTAGCGTTGAAAGCAACGTGGATTACTCAAATGAACTGATAGCCTACTATGAAGATATTGAAATACTTGCAGAAATTGAAAAAGAGCTTGAGACATCAGCTCAAAATCAAGACCCTGATGCCTTTTTTGACTCATACAATCTGTATACTGAAACCGTAGAGAAGCAGATTTTACGCATAGAGGCCATATCCGATTACATTCAAAGTACGCCTAATCAAAACACTGAGTCAGTTGGCCGGAAGTCCTCTTCAAAAATGGTATTTAAAACTAGATCCAAAGACCGTGAAACGTTTTGGTACAACATACCGATTTTCGGATCACTTTTAAGAGCAAAACACAACTCCATAGAGAAATCACGAAATGGGGTTTATACATTTATGAAAAATGAGCTTACGGAATCCGAAAGAAATGAATACCTAGTGGAATATAAACTATCAAACGTAGATGAAATCAAGAATGCTTCTGATTCCAAGGTTTAGGAATTGGCTAGAGATCCAGTATTACGTGCCGGCATAGATTGGACTGACATTGCGACCAGCCTCGGAAAGGAAGCAGTTCAAGCAACAACAGAAGGTTACAAAATCGGAACAAGCAAATCTCCCGGAAACACAGCTTTGACAAATGGAGCGGTACGCTTAGTAACTGATTCTGATAACGCACAGCAGAGCACAAATGACTCAGCAGCTTCAGATACAGTTAAATTTGTTGACACATCTGGAAAATCTCGGTATGCCATATTAAGTTCAGGATCTATTGCTGGATTAGTTGACGCACAACTCGGAGATCAAGTTGTATCAAAATGGCAGGATATTGATCATAAAGTAAAAGATAAACTGACAGCAGAGATTATTCAAGCCTCCGAAAAGTCGGATTTGGCCATAATTGCTAAAATCGGCCATGAAAATCAGACTGAATTGCAAGTCCCTGAAGGTAACTGGAATGTTATATCAACGGTAGAGGGGGGAGTTCCTCTAAATGTTGACATTAACATTGCAGCAGGGGAAACAACTCAGATAAAGACAAAGTATCTTGGTGCAGACCAATACAAGTTAAACCCTGATATCGCAGATCACTTGGGCTACAACCCGGAAATAATCAAGCTAGATAGGGACGCAAAAAATTCTGATCAGGAAGAAGATGAGGAGGTCTCCAAATCAAATTCCAGTAACAAATCAGACAAGGAAAAGTTATTTGAAAAGGAATCATGTTCTAATCCCGGAACGATTCTTATTGAAAATTTCCCAAAAGTCAGCAACTGCGAAGATCTGTATCAAAACTGTCGCCGCAATGGAGGTGGTATTGATGAGTGCGTAATAAAGATAAATGAATGTTGTGACAGATTAAGGGGCTAGAAAGCACAGATCCGATTCATCGTTGAAGAATAAGAAACTGTATCCGCTTAGATAACAAAGGGCGATTTACTAGTGATTAGTTTTTAATCCAATCTAAAACATTGGGATAAAAAACCGTAAAAGATACAAGACAAGACCGAGCACCACGGAGAAAATAAACAGCCCCATTCCCAGATTAAACAAAAATCTGCCACGTTTTTTATACTGCCACAACAGCCAGCCAACAATAATTAACAACACCCCAACCAACCCGGAAATCAAAAATATAAGACCAGCAATCATAAAAACCGAACCCCAGAAAAACATCTCCTCTAAGACAAAGTCAGTCCCCAGAATTTCATAATTGCTTGAAATATAATCATAATCAAAAACAATTGACTTACCGGAATCCAAAGACAGCCTCTCTTTTAGCTCAAAAAAATTACTGCACTCAACCTCTTCGAGAGTAAACGAATACGAATGATCATAAGATTCTGATTCTGCCGGATCGTAGCATTCGTAATATTCGTGATACAAAATCTCACCTTCGTACACATCTATAACCACCTGCGAGTTCCAAATATAGTTATCCTGAAAATACGGCGGCTGCGCAAAGGAATACAATATCCCATCCTCTACAGCCTTATAGTATCGATCGTCTTGGCTCTTTATCAATGCTTCCTGCTTGCTATCGGTCTCAGTGAATTCATAAAGTGATAAGCTATCATAACCACTTCCCCCTTCTCCGTCGGGTAGGCATTAATGGCGACTTTTTCGTTAATTTTATAGGTCTCGGTTCTAATTGCTTCACTCAGCCCAGCTTCGGCATAAACATCTCCTGTGCATATTAGCTGAAGTGTTATTGCAACTGCCGCAAACCAAATGATTTTTGACTTATGACTTTTCATAATTTTATTGTAACACCTGAGAATGCTGTCTGACAATTGTTGAAATTCCATAAACAGTAGCTTTGTTACCATTTGAACTTGCCTGCGCTTACTGTAAAGTTCAAGCTACAAGAGATATTTAACCTAATTATCTTCCATTTCCTTAATCAGCTTCGAAAAATCTTTCGGCAAAACATAATAATAGCTAAGCAATTTTCCCTTGTATACAATTCCGAAAGTTCCATATGCAGAAGGAGACTTATCGCGAATATCCTTTGCACTCTCCAATTCCACCACTTTAAACAACAGACCTAATTTCTCAGCACTTTCACGAACATGAATAACCGCATCATCAATATAAGGGCACTGTGAAGATCGGAAAACTGTTATCCCATCCGGATGTTTTCGCTGTTTCGTCTCCCAATCTCCCGAAAATTTCGGCTCAGCAGCCGATTTGTCAAACTTCTTTACCATCAAGCTGAAAGATGGCGGAGCTTTATCTACTACTTCGTATCCATGCTTCTCAAAAAATGCCTTTTCCGCAAGCCACGGTTTTTCGCTCGTAACAGCGACCACACCTGCCAATCCCTGCTTTTGGGCGTCTTTCTCACACTCTCGCAGCAACTGTCTTGCATAGCCATTGCCTTTACTTTTACCAACCACCCATAAGCAGTGAATTGCCATATATTCTTTTGCTTTTATTGGACGCCAGGCATATTTTCCGGGTATGTATTCAATATATCCCCTTCCTCCTTCTTCAAGATCCAGCATTTTGATGCACATGCCTTCTTTAAATCTTTCTTGAAGCCATTTTAGTTTTTGCTGATAACCTGGGCATTTTCTGTCGCTCATTTTGCAGAAGAATCCTTTTTTGTCGACATTTTCCGATGTGACTTCAATTATTTTCATTTTTCTAATTGTAAAAAGTTAAGGAAACAAACTCTTTTGTTTATTCGCTTCAAGCAAAACAAGATCATCATTTGCAAATCTCAGCACCTGAATTACATCGCCCCAAGTATTCTGAAAGCGCGGTGCAAAATCTCCAATCTTACTCGAAGAATCAGGCTGCATAACAAGAAACATCATAAACCTGCTCGTTTTAATAATGTAAACTTCATCAATGTTTAATTGGTTACAGACATCCTTACTGAGCCGCTTCATGAAACTATCCCTATTTTCTCGAGTAAAATGCTGATATATCAGTAACGATAAACCAGTGTCATAAAATTCAACTATCTCACCCCAATATAGATATTTCGAAGAGTTTTTATTCCCTTTTTTCACGGACTTGACTTCAATTCCATTATCCACTTCGAAAAAAAGTAGATCCGGCTTCTGAGCTTCGATAATTTTTAATAAATTTCGAAAGTATGTAGCCCTGCCATCGAGATCATCTGGGATCATTTCGGAATGATATGAAGTATTTTGCAAAAGTCCAGAATTTTCCAACTCTGCCAGTTCTTTCTTCCCATCAATCAATACTTTCTCAGCCAAAAAGTCAAATAGCTGCGGATCATATTTTCTCCAGATATCAGGGTCATGCAAATAGTTGTTATTTCCACCATCATTGCTCCCATCATTCTCCGTCATCATCCAGCTTACTAGTGTTTTAACTTTCCCTTCATTTGACAAAATACGGATTATACCGGTTTCTTTATAATGGCTTATATCTCCAAAATATTGATCTTTCATAAATCTCATAATATCATAAGCTCTGAGAGTTCGTAACCTGATGATGGGTTTGTAGGTTTAGGACAGGATTAAATTGTACTCACTGATGAGTTACACTATCGACATAAGAGAAAAGTCTATAGCTATTATTTCAACTTAATACTGACCAGAAAAGCACTGACCTAGCAGAATCTGGATATTCGAAGCTGAGCTCAGCGACTTGATGCCAGGAATCGATTCGGACATCAACCAATTCAATTTGAAGAAATAAATCAATGCTGTAGAATAATAGTATGAGAAGAAAATATCTGGAAATTCAAGTTTTATTTGCTTTAAAAGTTGCTGAAGTTAAACAAATCCCCCGAAATGAAGCATTGCTTTGCTACACATCCATACGGAGACACATTGGCATAAAGAATTGGGAGGGAATACGAAGCAATTCATTATGGAAGAAATACATACAAACGATCCAGAATCTTAACGATCCGAGGGAAATAGTTGATAAAACATATGATTTCCCTTGTGAATTTAACCCCGGAACTGATTCAGAAACTGATGAATACTTCGGATGTTTTAAGTACACGATTGAAGACGAACACACAATCGAAGTGCACTTCAGAAACAACGAAAAAGAGGGAATAAGCCCCTTGAGTAAGGAACGCAAACATATACGACTAAAGGAGTTGAAAAGATTATTTGCACATGTAAAGAGTAAACACCCTGAAATCAAATACGTCTGGGCTGACACATGGCTATGCAACCTGGATGCATGGAATAGATTATTTCCGGAGGAATTTAGCCATACTTTAAATGAAAGCGATGAAGACTGGTATTATGGCGGAGCTTCATTATGGGGGCAATTTAGGAGATATGACGGAACGCTAAAAGAAGACTTGGTACAGAATTTTGTCGAAAGTATTGGAAAAGCCGAAACCATGGATGAACTAAATAACTCATTCCCATTTAAAACGCTTTCAGGCAAAGGAAGTATTGATTGGTTTTATGACTTTTACGACAAAATTTTGAACCACTGCACTATCTGACTAAAAATCTTTTATACCTCTTCAACTATATCGTTACACATTGCATCACATAACCGTATAAGATATAGTAAAACAGACATAAACTAAAAAAATGAACAACAAAATGAAAAATCCACAACAACCCCAAATAAACAAACCCATTAAGACAACCACAGAGCCATCCACACCGCCTGTAACAAACGAAACCAGTCAAACTCCTAACCAGCCCAAACCTCCAGGCGAACTAAAGCAAAAAATCGAACTGCTAATTAAGAAAATCCGAAAATATCTGGAAGTACCGAAAAACAGATACCTCGCGATGGGAATTACTGTAATCATTTTTGCAAGCATAGCTGCAATTATCGCACTCACACCACCACGAACAGAAAAAGAACGCCTCTACCCCGAACCCCAGACCGAAATATCTCAGAAAAACCCACCGATAAAAATTGATTTTGCTGGAGAGCAATTCTACAAAATTGGAGATTGGGACCAGGATTCAGAATTACCCGCAAATAATATTTATCTACTGGGGTACAAAATTCTAAGCTCAAATGATAAAACCGAGATCGGCGCCAATAACCTTTTGCAAAAAGATAAGTTCTATGTAACTCCAGTTATTTACAGTACATTTGACAACACTCCAAGCATTGAAATTACCATGAGTTACTCCCCTGAAAATCTTGCTAAGCAAACAATTGCTTACACAATAGAAGAGATTCCGACAAAGACACCCTTTAGCACAGAAATGCTGGCGATAGGAGAACTTGAAAATCAATATAATCAATTTCTTTTTGACTTAATGATCGATCCAAATGATAATCTCGCGGAAGCAGACGAAACAGATAATACGTATGAATTTACTGTTAATTTGGACTTTGACAGACCTGATTTAGCTGTAAGAAAATTCAGCCTAATTGATGAAGATGGCGAAACTCTTGATTTATCAAAATTGGATGGAGATCAGAGTGAAGTTGGATACAAACTTGAACTGGAAAATTTAGGAACAGGAGATTACGAGGGCAGATTAGCCTACTGCCTAGGCGTCTTGGAAGATATTGAGAAAGAATCCGAAACAACTGACTCTCACATAACTACGAGCTCGATGTCTGATCGATTATTAACAGACACCGGAAAAATAAAATTGCCCGAAGAAGCTCAAGGTATCGAAATCACACTCAATTGCGGCCAGGAATCTCCAAGCAAATACTACGCTGCTGAAGAAATTACCCTTGAGTCGACAGACAACAATGATTTTACCTACATTTTAAACCGCAATTCATCGGATGATTATGGAATTTACGTCGGCAAATTAAACCAGGATACTGGCTATTACGGCAGCTTAGGATTTTCAACAGAGTACGATGGGACAGTAAGAATAGGCGAGACTTATCAACTTCTTGACAATGATGGTATAAAAAATATCGGGAATAAGAAGCTTGAAAATATTGGGATTAAGTGGCTTGCAAAATCAGGCGATACAAGCGAAAAACAGACTATAAAATCAGCCACTATTGCTCAGATAGATCCTGATGAAAATTATCGCGGACCTGAGCTTCAAATTCAGATTGAGATTCAAAACACCTTTCAGGAATACTTTCTTGAGATTACAGTTCCTGAGGAATATGATATTGAACCAAATAGCTACTCCAAAAAAATAAGCATTTCAGCCTCCCCTGTCGGAACAGTAGACCTGGCAGTGTCTTCGTTAAGCCATGCCTACACTTTCTTGAGCACTGATTCTACTAATGCTTGTCCCGAAGGCTATAAATCATATAATTTCGAAAAAGCAATTGAGGCCTGTCTTGGCGAAAACTTTTTAGATGACAATCCCGATGTCATAACTAATTATCAAAATGGAAATGGTACTTATCCGGTTTACAAGCAGTATTTTACGCTGGAAATTGTGAATTCCAATGCAAAAGTTTATTCCGGAGATTTTACAATTAAGTACACAGTTGAGGAGCCTTCCGGAAATATCAAAGACCTAAGCTCAAGCGTTGTAAGTGAGGTCCCAACTGATGGCTATCTTAATTCAAATGACTCCTATTCTGTCAATGTAGGTTTTCCTGTAACTGACCTCGGCCCGCATATTTTATCGGTTGAGATTGTCTGGAAAGATGGTATACCTAAAGGGTGGGAAGATTCCAATCGGGCGAATGATAAAAAAACCCTCCCCGCTAACCTATAGTTCTTGGCCGTTATTATGAGATTTAATTAAATTTTAATGAAATTATTTAAATGGCACATTTTGGAGATGCTTTTTCAGGCAAAAAATCGGACCGAAAACTCACAAAAGAGGAGCTGGTTCGTGCAATTCGGCAAATGATAGCTGCTGAGTATGAAGCAGTACAACTCTATACTCAACTAGCAGAATCCATTGATGATGAACTTTCTAAAAAAGTCTTAATCGATATTGCAGAGGAAGAAGTTGTTCATGCAGGTGAGTTTTTGCGGGTTCTAAAAGAGTTAAAGCCTGACGAATTTGATAAATACGAGGAAGGCTACAAGGAGGTAGAAGAACTCTCCCGCTAACCTATAGTGTTGGGAGGCAAAAACAGGCTTAAAGTCCAAAAACACCAGACAGATCTACAATCCTAATTAAATACGCCACAACAAATCTGATTCGCTCGCCGCTATTTGACGAGACAAGAAATAAGGACTCAACAAAAGTCATTCGCCACCCATGAACTCAACAAGTAGAATAGACTTGAGCCTTTCCCTGAAATCTCGAGCTAGACCGTATTTGATCGGCAAAATGTAATCCTTATCCTCCTTATCTGACCACTCGTATGAATAAGTCTGGCCATCCCAAAAGTTTGGATGAACTTTTTCATCGGGATGGGCTACCTCTACAACTTCATAATATGCAAAAGTTATAGGATTGTGATTGATTTGAACATCAGAATTCGCCATCGACTCATTGCCGTTATAGATTTCTGCACTAGGCATGTCCTCAAAAAATACTGTAAAAACTGAGCCCATAAACATAAAGGGCGGAAACACTTCTCCCTGATTCTCAATCCAGTATATGCTTGGATAATATCCCGTTTTTTCAATAAAATGCAGATTCAAGCCAGTTTCCTCTTTGTATTCTTTCACAAAATCTTCCAGCCAATCAGAAGCCCCTAGATTAAATGTGAAATCATGGTCATTATCGATACGCAGTTCAAAGATTTCGTTCTCAACTTCTGATAGTTCACCCTGCTGCCAGTCTTGAACAAGTTGATTTTGATGTTTCATTAAGTTTATTAAATCACCAGTATTAGCATCATATTGCACAAAATGCAAACCATCTTCCAAACTCTTTTTGACATGGAATCCCGGATACTGCGAAATCATATAATCATAATACTCATCGGGCCCTCCCTTCAGATCCTTAAGCACCTGATCCAAGTGACCCGTAGCATAATTACACGAGTACTTCAGTGTTACTTTTACCAGTTCCAGCGAACTGAGTTTAAAACTCCTCTCATCTGAATTCTGTATCCTGGATACTATTCTATCTGCACCAGCATCAGATCCGACATTTCTTTCGATAAACGACCTTGTAATACCGGCCTGTTCCAAAATCTCCTTGTACTCTTGATAACCATCAATCAACCGCTGGCCTTTACTTCGGCGGATAATTTCAGACAGGACATAAATTGAAACTTCCTGAGCGTCAGATAGGTTTCCGGCTGATAATTCATTTAGAAAAGCATCTGTAATATATTCTTTGGAAATACTTGCCAGATATATATCGCGATAGTGAAAATCTCCATTTAGCGTGTTAACTCCTTCAAGAACTTCAATATTACCGTCTTCAAGCCGCAAAATTACCTTTTCAATACGGACAGGAGAGGCATCAGTATTGCCCGGCTCAATTGAAGCATTTTTTAGGTAAAGCGTCCGCAGCTCCTCAACTCTCTCATTTGTGACCATTTCACCTTCATCTTGGCGTATTACAGGCTCGGGCAGTGGCAGAATTTCCGATTCCGCAGCAACGATATCGCTTTCTTCAATTCTTTTTATTTCTCTGGGTTCAGGATTATTATCAAATTCCACTAAAAGCAGCAGAATTATCAATATGCAGACTAACAGAAAGATTATTATGATCAGCTGATTTCTATTCATATATTAATTTTACACCCTCAGGCAACTTGAGACCAGGCTCACCTGTTTCAGTATCATTTTCTAATTGGACAAGACTGGCTATGCAAAAATAGCTGAATTAAAAGAGTTCGACTGATACGGAAAAGCTCAAGACCTATGATCGATTATAGTCGCACTTTCACAACACAGACCCGAACCTCTTCACAATCCCCTAACCTACACAAGCATTTATGAGCGTCCTCAGGATAAAAAACCGCAAAGTTACCTCCTCCTAATACAATCTCAGCTTCATACTCATTCACTCCGTTAAAACGATAAAGTTCATTCTCAGGCTCATAAGCATCTTCACTAAAGCGATCGCCAAGACTTCCGAGCGGCAGCCAGTACACTTTTTGCTTGCCTCTGAACACATACTGAATATCGATGTACTCTTTGTGAGTTTCATAGAATCTAGCTTTCGGCGGGTGTGTTTTTGCCGTTGCGACATTTGCAAATATATCATCACCATCAATCTCCACTCTGCCATCCGGGGTTTTTACATCAAAGCTTTCAATGAATCTTAATCCACGAATTAACCTATCGTTACTCACCAACCTTTCACAAATATTGTTCAGGTTTTGAATATTATCTAATATCATTTTTCGATTTAATTAAAATTTAATCCCTAGTTAATCCGACTGACATAATCAGCAGCCAGTTTTGTTAAAGCATCCCAATTACCTGTAGCAACTAAATCTTTTTTTATGAGTGAGCTGCCGATTCCAAAAGCTGCACAGCCAACATTTAAAAACTCCTCAATATTGTCAAGGTTGATGCCTCCTGTAGCCATGATGTCAAAATCATTGATCGGGCCGCGAACACTCTTGATATATTTTGGCCCCAAAACACCAGCCGGAAAAACCTTGACCATCTTAGCCCCAAGTCGCTTAACATTCAATATTTCTGTTGGCGTCATAGCACCTGGTGCAACGGCGATATTATTCTCAAGGGCAAACTTAACGACATCAGGATTAGTATCAGGAGCTACAACAAATCTCGCTCCGGCTTTTATAACATTTGAAGCAAGCTCTACACTAGTGACAGTTCCGGCACCAATAAGCATTTCACTTCCCATTTCTGAACTGAGCATTTCAATCATCTGCATTACCCCCGGCGAATTGCACGTAACTTCGATCACATCTACACCACCTTTCAACACAGCCTTTGCCAGAGGGATAATCTTTTCAACCTCCATATTGCCCCTGACAATTGCTACGATTCTTGACTTTAGAATTTTCTGATATATCTCATCCATATGATTATGAAATTTAATTAAAATTTAATTATCGGCCTACTTCTCTTCCATCTCTATCGGTCATAATTGCCTCAACCTCTTTTCGTGAAGACAAAAACAGATCACCGGCAATAGTCATCTTGATTGCAGCCATCGCAGATCCTAACTCCAAGCCTTTTTGAATTGAGCCCTCAAGATACCCAATCATAAATCCTGCATTAGAGCAGTCCCCAGCGCCAACCCGATCAACACACTCAACTTCATATCCTTGACTGCGGTATTCTTTCTTGCCATCGTAGGCTATACCGCCATCCCCACCTAGAGACATAACTATTACCTCAGGTTGAAATTTTTTATAAGCTTCTCTTACAACTTCGGAAGGATCGCCTTCGAGATCGAAGATATTGTCAGCATCTTCTCTCGTCATAAAAAGCAAGTCAGCTTGCTCCATAATTGGAGTTAATCCTTTACATGCTTCTTCAAATGACCAAAGTTTAGACCGATAATTTACATCAAATGACGTCTTTACGCCTGCCTTTTTAGCTGCTTTCATAAGCTTCTGGCTCACTTCCAGATTGTTATCAGATAATGCTGAAAAAATTCCTGTAAAGTGAAAGATTCTTGTATCAAAAAGAGCATCAAGATTCAGCTCTTCGAGAGAAATTTTTGCAAAGGCTGAAGCATTCCTATCGTAGGTTGCTTCAATTCTTCTCGGCAGCCCTCCAAACTCCAAAAAATATAGCTCATTTCTCTCACTATCGGTCCAAATTATATGAGAAGTATCAACCCTGTAACTTACGATTTCATTCTCTATCCGTCTACCGACAGGATTGTCTCGTAGCCTTGAAGCCCAAGCCGTTTTAAATCCCATATTCGCGAGAGCTATCATTGAATTTGATTCAGTCCCGCCGATGCTTACATCGAAATGCCTTGTGTACTCGACCCTTTTACCATAAGGCACCGATAACCGGAGCATCGTTGACCCAACAGAAGTAACATCATACCTCTTCCCCATCATTTAATTTTAATTAATTTAATTTGAATATTTGCCCAAACTCATTTATTTTTAATCCAGTTTATAACTGAATTGCTTAACTCTTCCTCCATACCGGTAAAGCAGTGATCCGCTCCGTCGACAATTTTAAAATTATAAAGATCTTTTTTCCTGGTCTCAGAAACAGCTTTTCTCAATAGATCAACTCTCGATTTAACATCTCCCTGACAGTACTCATCCTCAGACCCATATATTACCAATGTTGGCTTTCGCATCGATTTAAACTCACGCAAAAGCTCTTTAGTGCCTAATTGCTGCCCAGTCAAAAGTTCAAAAAAAGGGAAAATATTGTAGTCGCCATCTGGATTAATTAAATCGTAAAAAGATTGATACGAAATAATAAAGTTAGTCAGATATTTTGGAGCCAACTTTCTGCCCCACCCTTTTTTGATCATTTTTTCACACTTTTGAAGCGCACGTTTAAACTTCTTTGCTCCCATCATTTCATATGTAATTCCGGTGTCATCACCTCCATTCAACAACACAAATCTATCAAAAACGACTCGTTCATTGTAAAAGTTATATGCACAAATCTTATTGGCCCCAGTAGAATGACCCAGTAGAGTAAGCTTCTGAAAGCCTTTCTTCCGCAAGAAGTTTGATACCCCTATAAAATCCAACTCTGCCTCACGGATAGTCTCATAAGAAGCCCCCAGATGAACACTTTCCTCTTCTCCATTCTCATCAACACGATTCATACGGCTGATATACCCACTTCCTCTATTGTTGAAAGCAAAAAAAGATATATTAGCTTTGTTAAAAAGTTCTCCAAGAGCATTTAATCTTTCAGGATTCTTATATATATTGCTGCTGCCACCGTGCACATAAATTACTACATCTTCAGTGACTTTCTCAATTCCTGGGGTGTAAAGCAGCCCGCTTAACTTAATATTGTCTTGAGTAAGAAAACTTTCTAAAGTTAACATTGCTCTAATTCATGAACAAATTATTTTGAATCTATATCGCTTGTCAAAATCTGGCCTGAACTAACGGTAACTTCAGGCCAGATCTTCACCCCCGGCCCAATAACACACTCTGCTTCAATAACTGATGAACAACCGACAACACAACCAAACTCTACTCTGCCCGTGTCTTTTTCATCTCCTTTTACATAAGTTTTAACATTCCCCATTTTACTAAAATTTGGATCGTATTTTTTCATCTTAGGATAGTTATCCACAACTACTGACTTATTAAATCTGACGTCATCATCAATAACACTACTGCTTATCTCACTCTCAATTATCTGGCAACTGTTTCCCACAGTAACATCCCTGAGTATTGAATTAAAAGCGATAGTGCAATTATCACCGATCACCACATTTCCTTCAATTGTAACTCCGGAATCTATATTGGAGTTTCTCCCTACAACCAAATTTCCGTTAATTTGAACCTGATCATGTATCCGGCTATTTTCGAGTATAATCAACTTGCTATTATTTTTTGTTACTGATTCGGGAATTGAGCCCTTAACCTTAGTTTCAACAGTTCTCATTAAAACTTCATTAGCTTTTAAAATATCCCAGGGATATCCTACTGGCAACCAATATTCTGATTCCCCCTGGCAAATAACTTTAATCGGATTTTCCTTTGAAAGCAGCTCCAGAGTGTCCGTAATTTCGTATTCTCCCCGAGGAGACTTCTTAATTTGCTGAAATAACTCAAAAGCTCTGGCATTAAGCCTGTAACCGCCAATATTTAAGAGATTACCATAATCTTTTTTTGCTTTTTCAACAATTCTTATCAAATTGCCGGTTTTATCGGTCAAAATCGGATTGTAGACAGCAGAATTTTCTTCTCTTTTCGCCAACAGAGCCAGTCTCTCGGAATCTACAAGTTTTTTAATACTCTCTGGGCTATAAAGATCGTCACCATTGAGAAAAATAAATTCCTCATCCCTGTCAAAATAATCGTTAGTCATCTGCAAAACGTGTGCAGTTCCTAATGGTTGTTTCTGTACTGCAAAGTGAAAATCTATCCCCGGATAATCAATCTCTGAAACATATCGTCGAATTTGCTCTCCAAATTCATCAGGCCTGATTACTAATATTATTTCAGTAACTTGATTTTGCCACAGTCCCTCGATAGTCCACTCAAGGATGGGCTTATTCAAAACACGCAGCATGCATTTAGGGGTAGTGATTCCGAGTGGATAAATTCTTGTGCCACGTCCGGCAACTGGTATTATTGCTTTCATTTATACTGTTTTTAGTTCGCTTTATTGAATTAGCTTCATTTCCAGGCTGAGCAAGTATAATCGATTTTATTCTCTGTGTCTACCCTATAACTTTGTAGAACTGTTGCATTGATAAACCTGATTCTTCCAGAGGCAAAGTTTTGCTATAATGTGTTACGATAAGTTGACAACACAGCTCGGACTATGGATCTAGGAATTAACGATGGAGTATTATTTCGAATTTTAGAAGATCGTCATTCAGCTTCCTATCTAAATTATCTTTCTCATAAAGATATCAGAGGAATTGAGCTAGCTTGCCTGAACGAAGACTATCTTTGCACTCTAGAGAAGATCCATATCGAGCTTTACAGTGAGTTTGAGTGGTTTTCACTACACATGCCATGTTTTTTTAATTATGACACCGATCGTCAGTCGAGAGACATTTTGCGGCGGATAACAAATCTGCAAAATAAGTTCAATTTTATTGACGCGACAGTCCATTTTGACAAAGTAAGTAATTGGGATGTATTTATGGAATTCCCGTCTATTCCAATTTCTATTGAGAACATGGATAAAAGAGCTGCGTCTGGTCACTCGGTTGAAGAAATTACCTCTGTGCTCAATAATTATCCATTTGGCCTGACTCTTGATCTCCAGCATTGCTATGAGCTCGATCATACAATGCAGCTGGCATATACTTTAATTGGGATTGATGTTTCGCTTGTAGCTATTTGAATGAATTTCATGCTTGCATTCTATCAGTTGCAGTTGCACTTGCAGATGAAAATCTCAATTCACAATGAGAAAATATCGGTGTGATATAATAACGATTCATAAATCTTTTCGGACAATAGGAGTGAAAATAATATTCTCAATTATTAGGCAAAAGCTGATAATCTATATCAATTATCCTCTCAAGTTCATAAATACATCATTGAATGAAATCGTCCGAATAGTTTTCTTCATAGTATTTTGGAAACTTGTTCTTAGTTCGGCCAGAGCCGATTCAAACTTTGTACAAATTGGGATTTCGCAAATAGTATCCTATTATCTTATCACTGGTGGAATTGCAACACTAACGCAAATTTTTAAACAGAAGTTGGGAGCAACACTAAGAAAAACCATCAAGTCTGGACAAATTTCAGATTTTTTAATCAAACCTGTTCCGCTTCAACCATCAATTTACGCGTCAGTATTTGGAGAGCGAATTATTAATAATATCGTGGCATTAACAGGCATAATAGCCGGGTTTCTAATTTCCCCTCCACTATCAATATATTCGATTCTGCTTTTTTTCATCTACTTTGCATTTTCCTTAGTAATTTCGTACTCAATAAATTTGTTTGAAGGAATTCTAACTTTTCATTTTGGGAACCCTGGTGGAATTATGAATGGCATTGCCCATGCAGGACGCATATTATCAGGGCTTATGATCCCTATAACATTCTTCCCGGAAAAAATTCGTTCAATTGTGGAAATTACACCATTTGCGATTGCAATCTTTCACCCATCGACTGCTCTTACTATAGAGTCAGTCGGACCAACCCAAATACGAATAATTTTGTGGGGAATATTCTGGTGCGCACTACTTACTCTAACTACCCAGATTCTCTGGAAAAAAGGATTAAGAAAATATGAAGCCGCTGGGCTGTAATTTTATTAATGAATAGATGAAGAAAACGATCGATAAAATAGCAGAAGAAATAAGAATACGTTGGATCCTTTTTACAAGTTCGGTTAAATACACACTGCAACTCGACACGGCTTACCTTGTGGATGGATGGAGTAATCTGATTTCTACTACTTTTTATACAATAACTTTTATACTCTTTATAAAAATCCTATACACCAACATTAACACCTTTGCCGGCTATTCAGAATCCCAAACTTTATTCCTCACTTTAATTGGGCAAATAAACTTTTATTTCTACTGGGTCTTTATTTATGGCAATCTTGGTCAAATCGGGGATCTCGTAACAAGTGGGGAACTTGACCTAATACTTACAAAGCCTGTCCCGGCAGATTTTTATATATCGGTAAGACATATGAAATTAATAATGTTAATCCGAGACTCAATAGCTCCAACTGTAAGCCTTAGTTTGATAATAAATTGGAGTGCACTTGAATTTGAGTTTTTCGGTTTTTTTGTCGGAGCTACAGTTTTAGTACTAGGGATGCTAACTATTCAATCCCTGTACTTTATAGCTTACTTACCAGTTTTCTGGCTAGGAAGAGGAAGTTCTCCAGCAGAGAGCCTCGAGAATATTCGACATTATACTCATGACATAATTCCATTTGAAGGATTTTCAAAACCCATTCAAATTATTTTCACTTTATTTATACCGATGCTTATAGACACGGCACTGGCTACCTCCATCATACTAGGAAAGATCCGACCAATACCAAGCCTTCTATTATCATTAATTGCTTTTATAACGTTCACAATAATAAAAAAGCTCCTGTGGAGAGAAGCGTTGAAAGCTTATAGCTCAGCCTCTTCTTAATTTACTTATTAAAAAACTGAATCGAGATGAAAAAAATAATTAGAGTTCGCAACTTAGAAAAAAAGTTTACAACAAAAGTAAATACAGGAAAGCTGCTAAGAGACATCTTCAGCCCAAAGGTAAAATCCATTACTGCGGTAAACTCAATCAACTTCGAAATTAAAGCTGGTGAATCCGTAGCTTTTCTAGGTCCAAACGGTGCCGGCAAAACAACAACAATTAAAATGCTCACAGGATTGATGTATCCAACTTCGGGAAGCATCGAAATACTGGGTTTTACTCCATTTGATAGAGAAAGAGAATTTCTGATGCAAATAGGTTTAGTAATGGGGGGCAAAGCAGGAATGAATTTTGACCTAACCCCAAGACAGAGTCTCGATCTTCTAAAACAAATCTACAACATTTCTGACAAAGATTTTCAAGAAAGAGTTTATGCACTTACTAACATGTTGGATACAAAGAAAATCTTAGATATTCAAGTGAGGCGCTTGTCATTGGGAGAACGTATGAAAATGGAATTAATAAGCTCAATTCTTCACAATCCAAAAATTCTATTCCTAGATGAACCAACTATCGGGCTCGATATTGTATCTAAAAACAAAATTCGGAATTTTCTTCGATCTATTCAAAAAGCATTTGGCACAACCATGTTGCTTACTAGTCACGACATGGATGACATTCGAAAAATATGCGATCGCGTAATCATCATTACAGAAGGAAAACTAGTATACGATAATTATCTTTCGCTACTTACCAATAAATATAAGTCAACTCGATACCTTAAATTTATCTTTAATAAGATGCCTGATCCGGAAAAGGTTGAAAAAATAGATTATGCAACAATTACGGGGATTGGGAAAAGTAACATTTATTTCAAGGTTAAGCACTCACTTTTATCTCGCCTAATCACGGAAATTAGTAACGACTACGATATTGCAGATATTGATATTACTCCTATTCCACTCGATGAGATCATTGAGAATGTGTTTCAGAAGAATCAACATTAAAAAAGATGTCGCAACTAGCCAGAAGTTGCTTTAGTGCTGGGAGATAATAAACTCCAAAAGCAATTGGTGAAAGTTATAAAAGTCTTCCTAAAGGGACCCTGCAGAAAATAATGTCATGCTTTCATGATAAAATGTAGATGAATCCACATCAACTACAGTCTAGAAAGTTCTAGTTGCAATCTATATCAAACAACCTCTCAATCCGAGAATCAAGCCGGTGGCACCCCAGAGCAAACCAAGGCCCCTTTTTTCGCAATAAACGGCAGTAAATTTATCCGTTCGTTATCTGATCTCGATCGATATCACAAATCCTATAGGGTTCCGCGCCCTGACGAACGGGGAACTCCCGCCTGATTAGACACCGGCACCCTCACACCCCGGATAACAACATCACAATTATTTATTGCGCAGCGTTAAGCTATTAGCCACAACCGAAACAGAACTCATAGCCATTGCCATACTCCCAATGATAGGAGAGAGAAGAATCCCCAAAAAAGGGTACAGCAGACCTGCCGCAATAGGAATCCCAACAACATTATATATAAAAGCCCAACCTAAATTCTGCTTAATAATTCTCATAACTTGCTTTGAGAGATCTATTGTTTCCACGACTTTTTCAAGGGAACCCTCAACCAACACTATGTCACCTGAATCAATCGCAATATCACTTCCGGAACCCATTACTATACCGATATCAGCCTGAGCTAATGATGGAGCATCGTTTACACCATCGCCCACCATACACACAGCCTTATATCCAAGATCACTTTGCAAATCTTTAATACGCTCGACTTTATCACCGGGCAGCAAGGAAGCATAGTAATTGTCAATTCCGACTTCATCTGCAATCTTTCGAGCAACTTTCTCATTGTCACCGGTAAGCATAACTGTGTCTATACCAACTTTTTTAAGGTTCTTGATAGCATCTTTACTGGAAGATTTAATTTTGTCGGCAACGGCGATTATCCCTATGGCTTTACCATCAAGAGCAACAATTACTGTACTACTTCCCTCAGAAGCAAATTTGTCAATAGCATCCCGATACTTAATTAATTCCACGCTATTCAATTCCATCAATGATTCATTTCCTACAAGAATTCTTTTCTCATCAATTACAGCTTGCACCCCTTTACCTGTAATTGAATTAAATTTTGTAACTTCATCAAAAACAACGTTTTTGCTTTTCGCCTCGTCAACAACTGCTTTCGCTAATGGATGTTCTGATGCACTTTCAACACTCGCAGCAACTTTTAGCAGCTCCTTCTCATCCTTTCTATCTGTGCGGATATCGATAACCTGTGGTTTCCCTTCGGTAATTGTGCCAGTTTTATCAAAAACAACTACATCAATATCGTTAGCTCGTTCTAATGCTGAGCCATCTCGAATAAGAATCCCTTTTGATGCAGCTCTTCCGACGCCAACTACGATTGCTGTTGGCGTAGCAAGCCCCAAAGCGCATGGGCACGCGATAATTAGCACAGTACTGGCCACATATGTAGCCAATTGAACATTATTTGCAATATTTCCGACAAATCCAAGTTGAGGAGCAACAACAAGCCAGAATAAAAACGCTGCCAAGGCGATCAGTATTACAACAGGGACAAAAATTGCTGAAATCTCATCGGCCAACCGCTGTATTGGGGCCTGAGAGCCTTGAGCATCCTCAACCATGCGAATAATTTGGGATAACAAAGATTCCGAACCCACACCAGTGGCTTTAAACCTGAAACTTCCAGTGCGATTTATAGTCCCACCGATCACTTCATCACCAACACCTTTTTCGACAGGCATAGATTCCCCGGTAACCATAGATTCGTCAAGTGTAGAAGATCCCTTGATAATTTCTCCGTCTACCGGGATCTTTTCACCGGGCTTTACAATTACAATATCCCCAACTGATACCTGGTCAATAGCGACAGTAACTTGCTCTCCACCTTTTAATACTGTGGCCTCAGAAGGTCTTAATTTTAAAAGCTTTTTAATTGCAGAATTCGCTTTGGATTTGGCCCTTTTCTCTAGAATTCTACCAATTAATATGAATAGCACTATAAAAATAGAGGCTTCAAAAAATACTTCAACTTCACCATCTAGACCTCCAAAAGAATTAGGGAAAAATGTAACAACAGTGGAAAAAAGCCAGGCAGTACATGTACCAATTGCAATAAGCGTATCCATATTAGCCTTGAAAATTTTAAGTGCGCTAAAAGCACTTTTAAAGAAATCTCTACCTCCAATAAAGAGAACAGGAGTAGCAATTCCAAACTGAATTATGTTCCACAAAGACCAAACCACATCATTATCTTTTATTGAGAATTTGATGTCACCAAAAAACTCCAACGGAGAGATAAGAAAGCCTGCTCTAGACAGAAGCATCCATACCATACTTAAAACCATTATTCCTCCAGCAACACCTGATAGGAAAACTTTCTTTTTAAGATCTTGCAGCTCTTCCTGCCTCAGCGCCTCTGCTTCATCAATATTCTCCTCCTCTGAATCTTGCTTGATCTCTCCAGGAGAAGCAAGAACTAGATCATTATTTTTAACAATAAGTTTGTACGTTCCTGACTTCTCAACAGCCTGTTGGATATCCCGGATTGTCACTTTCTCTCGATCAAAAGCAACCTTCATCTTCTCAGTTCCGAAATTAACATAAACTTCTTTTACTCCTTCAATTTCACCAACAACATCTTCTATAAGTGCCTTACAGCTGGCACAGTGCATGCCAACAATAGGAAAAGTCTTTGTTGTTATATCAGTACTGCCTAAACTACTAGGATCTTGACCGGTTTTTTGTTTTTTCGTCATAGTAATTATTTATCTGCCTTGTTTTTAATTAAAGTAACTGAAGTAATTATAAGAATTAGACAATACATAAAAAGGCCATAAACACAGGCAGGAAGTGTCGCTATTGTAAATCCGCTCTCACCACAGGAAACGGGAGAAACTGCACAACCTGTTGAAGTAAACAATTCAAGATAAGAAAGATAGCCGGAAAACAGCACCCCGGCAATCGAAACAAAGAAAACTATTTTCACTGCATTTTTGTAGGACATCGACCTGAAATTAAACTAAATTATCCGACAGTTAATTTTGCCAAACTAGTCAGAAAAAGGACAATCTGAATTCCCACAGCCTCCCCCACATTCTCCAGCACAACCGCATCCCCCAACCGTATTTTCATCAACGACAGATCCACTGTCAATTTGTTCTTTGGACAACTCACCTGTGCCATCTACAACATCAATAATTCCCGTAACCATGCCCATCCAACAACTAAACTTATATCTGCCAGTTGAACCTGGCGTAAAGATCTTAATAACTTCAGATTTATCAATCTGCACCTCACCCTCAAATAGATCAGGACTTATCACTGCATCAGTACAACCACTAACTCCATCATTCCTGATTATCCACTTAACGGGTATCCCCGCTCGAAGTTTAAAGTAATTCGGAGAGTAGCCGGAAGCAGAAGCAGACATCTCAATTACTTGATTCCCTTCATCGTCAATTGGTGGAAGATCATCAGTCACGCTTTCCTCATCAGCAAATACCGAAATATTTTTTATATCTGATAAACTAGGAACCCCAAGTAGATTTAGCTGTGAATTAAAAGTATACAGAGCAAAAAATACAACCAGAATGCCCACAGTTTTTAGAAAGACCCCCGAAATGTGTTTATTGGCTGCTAACTTGCTACTTGTGACACCAATAAACATGAGCATCGGCAAAGTACCCAGAGCAAAAGCAAGCGTAATCAGGCTCCCTCGGACAGCACTTCCTGAGATCAAGGCTGCACTTTGAGCAGTTACTGTAAATCCGCATGGGAGAAAAAATGTAACAAAACCCAGAACAAATGGCCCCCAGGGACTTTTAATATCGTCCTTTTTCATTGCCCAACGTGATAGAAACTTTGGCAATCCAAATCTAATATTTTTAAAGTATGGAATGTTCAACATCTGCAAACCAAGAGCTATCATTAAAATTGAGACTAATATCGCCAGAAACGCTGACGCACGAAAAGATACCCCTATAACAGAGCCTAAACCACCTAACATAAAACCGAAAACCCCAAAAGAGAGAAGCCTCCCAAAATTGAATAGAATATGCGGAGTATACTTTCCTCCAAAACCAGCATCATCTTTATACATCTCAGACCATTGCTTAGACATAGAGAGTACTAAACCGCCCACAAGCGCAGCACAACTGGAAAGACCTGCTACAATGCCGAAAAGAACAAACATACTTAATGCCGAATTCTCACTTACTGTAAATCCCGAAGTTACACCAGTCTTCTGAAGAATGTAGTAAATAAGTATTAATACTCCCGCAGCCCCAAAGGAGTACAAGTACTGCCTGAGATTCTCCCTGTCGATCAGCAACTTACCACCTTGCATCTTAAATAAAGGCGATGAATTACGATAAGCACCACAAGCGTTTGAACTCTGTCTCTTTGAATTGCCGCACTTGCAGCTTTTATGTGCATAAAACTTGTAATCCTTGTTCTTGAAAAGATCCCTCAGATGACCCAATGATGGTTTCGACTTCGAATACTGAATATAAACCTCCCCTTTACTTACAGAGGCATCTACCAATTCAACACCATCTTCTTGTAATAACTTTTTCTCTATCGCTAACTCACAGCTTGGACAGTGCATTCCATCTACTTTGTATTTTGCTTCTTTCAAGTTTTTAGTTTTTTTCGCCGAAGCCCCTTTCGTATTGTTAGATCTATTATTTTTTCTTTTGTCATCAGACATCGGCAGTTATTTAGTAATTTTAAGTACTCGAATGAGCTCATCTATTAGTTCCTGTTTCTTTGCAGGACTTTTAGTTGTCATCCCATCCGCAAAACAGGTCTCCAAATGTGAGATAAGTTTACTTTTTCGTGCTGAATCAATGTATCCGTCGATCGCGTTTAATTGCTGAATAATCTCGATGCAGTACTTATCTTCTTCAACCATCTCAATAATCTTGTCTATGTGCGACCTAGCTTTCTTCAAAGTTGTCAGAACGGTTTTATTTGAGTCACAGCTATCTTTCATCTAAGTGCTATTAAAAAATTACTTATCTTTCGAATTAAATGTGAGTTGTGAAATTCGTAATTCAACAATCAATAGAGCAATAACGTTTGAATTTTGAATTTCGAATACTTTGTGTTCATAATATTATTTTGAAGTAAGAAAGAAGGCTCCAGTTATTTAAAGTTGTTTAAAATAGTTAAATTTCTCACGGAGCACCAACCATGACCTATGGTAGAGGTTATATGATGGATTGTAGTTTGTCAAGTATTTGAGATTTATTATTTACATTAACGATTTGATTAATGGGAGTTACGAAATTAAAGACATATTATAAGTTTAAAGAAAACAACACGTAATTGGAACTTTGGCCCAAAAGGGTGTCAGAAAATGAGTGTGCAGGGAGCAATATCGAACTTTCTTGATGGATTTGGCTATGAAGATAGGAAATATTAAGATCTATAAATTTTCAATATCAGAAACAACACTAATCCAAGAAATTCTCCCAATTTACAATCTCATGATCTCCAATCTTTTGCTCCTGATTACCTGCGTAAACCACTTTAGTCTCGAGGTTATATTTCTGTGCAAAAAATGTATGAAGATAATTAAGACCTTTAATCATACTCTTGCTAAATGTACGCCCCGATTTTATCTCAAGAGCAACTTTGTCTAATCCCTTATCAATAATCAAATCGACTTCATTTCCATTACTATCTCTCCAGAAATATAGCTTTTCATTTAATCTTTTATTAAATATCTGTTTTGTGATCTCAGAGATAATTAAATTCTCAAAGATTTGACCATATGCATAGTGCAGCTTCAACTCTTTAGAACTATTAATACCTAAAAGAAAGCTTAGCAACCCAGTATCATAAAAATAAACCTTGGGGCTTTTAATCACTCGCTTGCCAAAATTTTCATAATACGGTTGAAGTCTATAAACAATATAGCTTGCCTCAAGAACTGTTATCCACGAATCAATCGTTTTTACAGAAACCCCGACATCATTTGCTAACGAGGTCATGTTAACTATTTGGCCAACTCTACCTGCTAACAGATTCATAAACCTTTGAAAGTTAGTCAAATCTCCAATATTTTTCAACGATCTCACATCACGTGATACATAGGTACTTATATAATCCCTATAGAAATCCACTGAATCAATATTTTTTGTATATTTTCCAGGATAACCTCCCCCTAAAATAAATTTGTTTAGATCTTTTATTTCAAACTCACCAACAAGCTCATTATAGGATAGAGGCAAAAGTTCAAAATTGGCAACCCTTCCAGCAAATGATTGAGTAACAGTTTGAGATATTTGAAAGTTTTGATAACCAGTTAATACAAACTGGGACATCTGTTTTTGTTCATCAACTTCATTTTGTATATAGGAAGCAATTTCTGGTACTTCCTGTATCTCATCAATAATAATTTTCTTGCCGCTACCTATTTCAAGAAAACTTCTAGGGTCTTCTTTAGCTAATAATTTTTCATCAGGATTTTCTAAATTTCTGTAAATATGTTTTTTAAAAGTCGATTTCACCAGTGTAGTCTTCCCGGATTGGCGAGGTCCTACTAACAGAATTACTGGGTATTTATGCGAAAGTTCTTTAATTTTGGGTGTAATATTTCTTTTAATCATATGAATAGTATACCATATCTTATGTAGTTATGGAATAGCGTTCCATAATTGCATTGTGGGGTTGGGTTCGTAAATTGCTAAGAATACGCCATAAATGACAACCAACAGAATAAATATCAAATTAAAGAGATATTATGAGTATAAACAAAACAATTCTTAATGTAGAAGAGTGTCCAAAAATTACCCTGCAGGGAACAATGTCGAACTTTTTTATGCAATTGTGTACGAGCTGAAACTCTTATCAAAAAGGATAAATCTAAAACTTTACATAAATCAAACAAAATGATAATATATTTCCATAATATACGTTATTCCGTAGATAATAGAAATGAAAATTTTAAAAGTAAAAGAAAAACTACAATCACAAAAAATATTTACTTTACAGGATATTTATACCTTATTTCCAGACTTTAGACGAGAAACATTGTACGATTGGGAAAGTCAAGGGTATGTAAAAAAAATCCGAAATAAACATTACACTTTTTCAGATCAGGAATTTCGAAACTCAGATTTATACATCGTATCAAACAAAATTTATGATCCTTCCTACGTATCTCTGGAATCTGCACTCAATCATTATGGAGTAATACCAGAGGCTGTTTTGAAGGTTACCGCAATAACGACAAGAAAAACAAACAGCTTTGAGACTGTCCTTGGTACTTTTACTTACAAATCGATAAAAAATTCCCTTTTTTGGGGGTACAAAATTATTGAAAATGAAAATATCGGAATCAAAATTGCTGAACTAGAAAAAGCAATACTTGATTATCTTTACCTTAATTCAAATATATCTTCAGAGGAAGATCTTATATCATTAAGGTTTAATACAGATATTCTTAATAATATTCTCAACTATGATAAATTACAGAAATACCTCAAGATTTTCTCAAATGACAAATTGAAGGAAAGAGCAACCCAATTAATTCGTTATGTGAATGAAAATGCTTAGTATACAAGAAATCAAGAATCAATATCCAACAGATCTTCACAAGTTTGATCGGGGACTTTTACGAGAATACCTACAGTACCAGATCTTAGGAATAATCTTTAGTCATAAAATCGGCTTAAAGCTTTCATTTCTTGGAGGAACATGTCTTAGAATTGTTCACAAATCTAAAAGATTTTCAGAAGATCTTGATTTTGATAATAAGAATCTTACACTTCATGAATTCAAAGAATTGTCTAATTACATAAAACGAAAGCTCGAACTTCTTGGTTATACAGTCGAACTTAAGGAGTTTAGAAAGTTAGCTTTTCATTGCTATATAAAGTTCCCCAAATTATTATTCAAAGAGGGCTTATCGCCTCTAGAAAAGGAGAAAGTTCTAATCCACCTTGATACATTTGATCAAGGTGTTAATTACAAATCAGGTAGATTTATTCTTAATAAGTTTGATATTTTCGACCAGATTCTTACAACACCTAAAGAAATAATACTCTCACAAAAGCTATGGACGATTACTCAACGGAAAAGAGCTAAAGGAAGAGACTTTTATGACATTATGTTTCTATTTCAAAATACAAAACCTGATATATCTTTTCTCAAAGTAAAATTTGGAACAGATGATCGGGATTTAATAAAAGAAGAGATAATAAATCATTGTAATGGCTTCAATTGGGATTATCTTGTAAATGATGTAAGTCCATTTTTGCAAACGAATGAGGATGCCGAAAAAATAAGGTTGTTTCCTAAATTTCTGGAGCAGATCACTTTTTAGTGATTTATTACTGTCCATAAAGTGACCCTACAGGGAACAATGTCGAACTTTTTTAAGGAGTTGCAGAGAGAGTTAAATATAACAACGGATTTTTATTATCTGCTAGATTAAAATGTAGTATCATCTCGAAACCATTTTAATTTTACTTCTTCACTTGCAATATTTTTTGTATACATTTTGCAAAGTCGTCTCATAGACCTATAAACAAGGAAATACAAAGAATCTGGAAAGTATTTGATCTTAAGTAATCTCGAAAACACAACCTTAGGTTTTAAAGCATGTTTAATATTCTTAGAAGGAAATTCCTCCTTCATTTGCTCTAATGACTCTATATTCCTTATATATCTTTTAAACCATTTCAAAGGATTTGAAGAGGGAATATAATACACATATGAATCATTAATAACTAAAACTTTAGGCCAGTGTATTCTTGTAAGCCATGCATCATCATGAATCATATTTTCAGGAATATCTACCCAATTACCCAATCGAAACCCCATAAATCTTCCAACCATATATTTCTTGGGTTCATTAAGAAACATATATTCAGAAGACATTTTAAAAACATTCTGCCAGAATCTTTTAATCAATCCACTCTCTGTTAATTGTCCCTTAGGAGTTAGAGAAACAGCATAGTAGCCGCTATTTAATTCTTCGATAACTCTTATAATACCCTTCGAGAATATTTTCACATCATCATCCATAAAAGCAATAAATTCATAGTCATTTTGAAACTTATCAGCCGCAAAATTCATTGCCTTAATCTTTGAGCCTTCAACTAAGTCCAAATGAATAAAATCGTAGTTTGAGCAATTCTTCTCAAGCAGACTGACTGTAGAATCAGTACAACCATTAGAAAGAACACAAACATCTACATCATAATCTAAGTTTTGTATCTCATTATATAAATGATACAATGTATTTAGTATATAATCTTGGCTATTAATTGTTGGTATACAAATGAGTAACTTCATATCTTATATGTTGTCTTATATTAACAACACTTATTATATCACAATAACTTGCTTGCATGCAATTACTAGACTAAATTGCCTGAAAAGCTACTCTATAAGCTGTTGCTTAAAAAGAAGAAAGTCGATAATCATTGCCTCCAACCAGAATTCAAAAAAACTCCATGCTGAGGAACAAGCAATCCTTTCCTGTGACAATCTAAGTCAATCGACTCTATTTGTTACAGTACCCCCATGCCTAAATCGACATAACTCATTAAGTTGCACAGATCTAATAATTAACAACAACATCAAAAAACTTGTTCTCTTATTTAAAGAAGATTTTAATCCTCGAGTTGGAGATAAAAGCGTAAAACTCCTTAAAAAAAATGGTGTTGAGGTAATAATATTATTTGCTCCGTTATTGAAACTTCTTTATATAACAAGAAACTTATATCAAATAATTCAATTCAAAAAAAAATATGGGAAATAAATGGTTAAAAGTTATTCAAAGAAAAGAAAATATCATTAAATCCTATGAATGTGAAACATCCTACAAAAACACTCTCTACTTATTAACTTCGGAGTACTTAAAGTGTCTGAACAATAATAATTTCCCAATACCCAAAACAGCTATTACAATAAAAAACAACACTTTGATTATTAAACAAGCTAAAATACGTGGATACCAATTAAACAGTTACCTCAAAGAGAATTATTCGGATAGTATAATTCTTAGGAAACTTGTATTAATTATTCTTAATACTTTTTTAAAAAGTAATTCAGATCACAAAATGAATAGTGAAAGCTCAGTTAACCGCTTTGGAATTGATCCTTCTTTCTCAAACTTTATTGTATATAAAAAAGACATTTATTATGTAGATATCTTTCCCCCAGTACTTAGAAAATGTACTACTGGCTACACGATGTCAGATATGGAATTTAAAGATGAATACTCTTTCCTTACAAAGTTTATTCCAAATAAAAAATACCTTTTCCTATTCCACACAGCCGTAGGAATTTTCATCGATGTAATCAATCACGTTCTTTATTACACAAGAGATAATACTAATTTCAATGAAATATCAAAAACATTTTTTGATAACCAATATTACTCTCAATTTCATAAAAAAATAATGTGCGATTATTTTGAGTTGCACAAATCACTCTTGAAAGATTATTTAACAAATAAATCACTAGATAAAGTTTCGATTGATAATTTGATTGATAGTCTTGAGAACTTTTACTCATTTTTTCGTAAATAGAGCAAATTGCTCTATTTTGACCCTGCAGGGAACAATGTCGAACTTTTTTGATGGGCTTACGAAAGAGCTTGAAGTCGTTTCAGCACTATTAAGTAAATACAAAACCCTATATAATAATGCTAATTAATTTGTTGAATTTAATAGTTATCTAGAATATGAAAACAATATTCTTCATTGGTCGAAGTGGTTCTGGAAAATCTACTGCATGTAAATACATCTATAAGCAATACGATATATCTTTCTTTTCGCTTGATAAGTATCTTCCAAGAGAATCTATTAACCCAGGACTCACAGCAGAAGTTTCCCTAGAAAAGGTACAAAAGGAAATAAAAGCTTTAGAGTCTAATGAGTTAAGGAACACCGTTGATGTTGGCGCATGGTTTCAAAAGGAAATGCCAATTGAGTTCTGGCAAAAAAGAAAAGATCATCTTGTTCTCGTTAAAAGAGACAAAGAACAATGTTTCCAATCATTTTGCAATAGACAGGAAGACAGACAGCCCAGCAACGAAGAACTGAAAACACGCTTTGAAGATAATGAATTCAAGTCGAGCAAGAGAATCGCCCTCTATGAACTAGCTTCTTGGATAATAGAGAATGATGATTCAGAAGAGAGCTTCATCCAAAAGGTTGAAAATCTTGTAATGAAGAGACTATTTACCTGAAATCTTCATATTTAAACCCTATTGATATTAAAAGTACCCTCCATAATATAATAGAGGGTACTTCATTCAAGTCCCAAATTACCATTTAGACTCGTAATCTGGCTTCTCTGTAGAGATATAAGAGTTCAATCCTTGCCCAGAAGTTGCTAACTGTTGCATATGTGATACAACACCAGCTCCTGCACTTGAATGGGTATACTTATAAAAAGTACTTTTCCCACTAGCAAATTGTACTGTAATATAATCAGCTCCGTTTTCGTAAGCGACTACATTAGAATCTCCACCTAAATTCGCGTATTGCTGCATAAGGTAAAGCATAAAAAAATTAAATAATAAGGATTTACATATCCTCAAATGTAGGCAGTTTTTGCAATCCGTAAGAATTGTGATATAATTATTCTAACATATTAATCTAACGCTGACAAACTATCATGGCACTTACGACCAAACAAAACGAGGTATTAAATGCAATTAGAAGACATTTTTCTTGTCATACGGGAAGTCCTAGCTTAAGCCAAATCGGTGCTATGGTGAATATTGAATCACGCTCTGGAGTACATTATCACATACAAGAGCTTGAAAAATTGGGCATATTATACAAGACTTCAGATGGTATAAAGCTTAAAGACGAAATTCACTTCACTACAATACCAGTATTAGGAAAAGCTAATGCAGGACAACCTTTGATTCTTGCAGAGGAAGAAGAAATTGGAGAGATTCAACTAGATTCTAGAGTTATACATAACAAAGGAAATCTTTTTGCTTTAGAGATATCCGGCGATTCCATGAATAGACACTCAATTACAAACCAATATACCAAAAAAGAAATATCTCTTTGTGATGGGAATTACGTAATTATTGAAAAAAACAGTGATTACAAAGATGGCGATGTAGTACTTGCTATAATTAATGAGTGTGCAACAATAAAGATATTCCTAACAACTGAGGATTCGGTTGTTCTAATGCCTAATTCAACCAATTCAATTCATAAACCTATCTTTATTCACGAAGGTGAAGATCTTTTTATTAATGGTAAGTGTGTACTTGCCCTCAACACACCAGATATTAGGTAGCTATCTCTTCTTCAATCTTTTTATACTTATCCTTAACTTCTTCACCACTATAAAACTCGAGCATATCTTCATTAGATAATTTACCATCAGCAAGAAACTTTTCGAGATAGCTTTGATTAAATTCCATGAGAAGAAGTGCTTTCTCAAGCTCTTTTAAGATCTCTTTATTATTATCAATATTTGATTCCACAATCTTTTTTATTGAGAAGAATGTATCAATATCTTTAATAATTCTTTTGATAATCATTGTTAAAGTTTTATCATCAAATTCAATTTCTTTTGCATTTTTAACGATATCACGTGCTAAATTGTATGCTATTACCAAATTTGAATAATCACCCTTCCTCGAATCTACAATTACTATAAAACCCACACCATGAATATATGCAACAGAATCAGTCAATTTAAGGATACTATTGTCTACCAAAGAAAGGTCGAAGACTATCATTCCGACAGTTCCTTCTCTATTAGCTTTTGCCTCAATTATCTGACTCCATGCAGTATCAAACTTCTTTGTGAAAATGTCTTTATCAGAAATATCCCCAAGCTTCATACTTTTATCAAATTTCGCTTCTATAATTATCCTTTTCTCTTCGTCCCCATCTACAAAGCAAACAATATCACCAGTCTTATTCTTAGGAAGTTTCCCTTCCATAGTTCCTGTTGTTTTGGCTTCATCACGCCATTTCTTTTCTTTAAAGTATTCATTTAAGAAATCTGTTAAGTCATCTTCAGCAATCATTCCTTTAACTGCAGTCTTGTAGAAAATTTCTTTTTTAAGATCAAACAGCATTTTCAGGCTTTCAAGTTCTGTTCCCAGCTCGTTCTGAGTTTTTGCGAGAAAGGCAGATATTCTATCTTCCATAAGAGCTAATACTCCGATATATAAAGCCTGAAAGAATTTATCTTCTCTTTCACTTGCAGGTAATTTGTCAAAGTATTCAAATACAACTTCATTTTCGATTTCAGCCTTATTGATTTTTATTCTTTTTAGTTTTTGATCTAGCGATATTAGGTTTGCCATAATAACTTACCTATTAAAAATTAAATTTCTTAAATGCCTTTACAACATCTCCTGGAATATCTTTTTTATTCTCAATATATTTCTTTAAGGCTTCTGCCAATTCACTACCTTTACTTGGTATCCTTAACCCTTCTTCCTTGTTCTCTTGTTTACTATAGACAAGATCTGACAGCATTTTATGAAACTTCTTATCATGTACATCTTGATCGAGTTCGTTACGAAGACTGTCTAAATCATCCTTATTTACATTAATTTCACAAAAATCATTTACCAAATTGATCCACACTTCATTGCTAATGGAGTCTTCTATATCACAAATTCCAAGTTTAGAAACATTATCTTCATCAAATCCCTTTGTATCGCCATCAAGGATATAAAAAACACAATCTTCAGTTTTTTTGAAATCTTTAAGAACCTGGCGAAAAAATTTTACACTTTTTTTTCGATTCGATTCCCCTTTTAAATTTACAATCTGAATACTATCTTCTTCTAAGGTTCTTCCAAAAAAGATTTGATATAAATGAGGAATAAGGGAGTAATCTGTATCACCTTCAACAGCAAGAAATTTATCAAAGAAAAGAATATCGCTATTTCTAACTTGCAAAACGTTATGAATATCGTCAACAGAGTCACATGTTGATATTGCGGTATATCCATCTACTAGATCGACCTTATTCACTAACTTTATGCTTAACCTATCAATAAATAAGGTAGAATGAGTACTCATAATAATCTGAAAGTTTTCTTCCGCCAAATCTTTTATAATATCGAATAGTTCTCGCTTTGCTGAAGGGAACAAATGTACCTCAGGCTCATCAAAACACCATATGAAGTTTATTCTACTATCGTTTTCTGAAGCTTCCTGCATACTTCTCCATTTTAGGAAAGCAAAAAGAATTTGCTTCTTTAAACCTTCACCTTGAGAATCTACATTTATTTCACCATCAGCATTTTCTTTCTCAACAACAATGTCAGAAATAGATTCCTTAATATCAAAAGAAATTCCAGCTTTAAGAGTTTTAATTTGAGGAATCATTCTCAAAAGATCCTTCGTTTTTGCCGAGAGATCTTCATTTACTTTGTCATTAGCCTCTTGACTTATCTCCAAAGCCTTTTCTTGCAACTTATCTTTTGATTCTTCAATGCTCAACGACATTGCATCTCCCGCAAGATTCTTAATATCATCCATAGAAGCGTTCCAATCAATGTATCGATATGTAGGAAAGAAAGTTTTATCTTTCTTAACAAAATCAGAATACTGAGTCCATTGTGGAGAAGTTTTTACTTTTTTATAAATTGACCTAAACAATTCTAATTTTCTAAAAGGTCCAGATTTATTATCATTATCAATCTGATCATCAGTTATAGATAGCTCTTTTATTCTACTTTTTAATTCAGTCTTACCTTTACTCCAGAGAGAAGACGGAGTAGATTCTTCTTCCGCACATAAGTAATAGATTCCTTGAGGATTTTCTGAACTATAACGTTTCAACAATACAATTTCCTCATTAGATATACTTTCTATGCTCCATTGTAAATGTTCTGATGCCTTTTCGATAAAATCGTCTGATATATCACCGTCTTCTGTTTCAAAAATCCCAATAAAAATGATTGAATGTGAATCATATTCCATTTCCGGAAGGCTCAAATCTTCTAGTAGAGATTTAAATTCTTTCTCAGAGAGTTGAGTGTTGGATAAATCTGAGCTTAACTGATAGTCATGTGAAAGGTTAAGCGTTTCACTCTCCAATAAATTCTGAATTGATTTTAAGATTACTGTCTTTCCTGCATCATTTATACCTATATAAGTATTCGGTACGTCTTTCTTGAAGTCTAATACCAAATTCCTACAACTTCGGTAATTAATTATCGCTAATTTACTTAAATGCATCTTATGAAACCTTTTTATACTGGTATACTCCCTTTATATTCTGATCAAAATATTGCCCATGTGAAGACGCAGACATCAGTCCATCATAGACATTCTTAGGAACATTAAAGTATTGATATATCCCACTACTATGAAATTCAATCTCTAAAGTGTTTGAATTCTCATCGTAACCGACAGATGCCAAATTTGATGACTGTACTTTTACTCTTTGCATTTTAATTAATTTTAATAAAATTTATATAGTTGTAACAACAACACCCTGAACTCTAAAATCTTCATGTAAAATTATCGGGACATGTTTATTATTCGAAGATTTGGGCTCAAGAATTATTGAATTATTACCTCGTGAATATTTTTTAATCGTAGCCTCGTTATCTATCAGGGCGACAATATTCTCACCTTCCTCTGCAAAATCAGTCTGTCTAATCAAAACCAAATCCCCATCCTTAATCCCAGCCTGATCCATAGAATCACCTTGAGCTTTCAGTAAAAAGTATTTGTGCGGAGGTTTTGCAATCGAAGTAGAAACTTTAAAATATCCTTGAATATTTTCTTCCGCAAATATTGGGGCACCACAAGCAACTGCACCAACTAGAGGAACGTCAATTGTTGAAGCTTGCTCCGCAGAATCATCTAAAGGATAATCCAGAAGCACTAAATCGCCATCATTATTTCTTTCTATGACTTCTAGTTCAATTAACTCGTCAACTACAAGTGCCGCTGATCTAGGAGATTTATAATTTAGTTCTTTCATAATATCCCTTATTGAAGGTGAAGAACCGGTGTGAACAAGAATATTTCTTATGAATCTTAATGCTTTGCTTTGTTTTTCATTTAATGTCATAATACAGTATTATACACTGCGTATTCTTTCTTCGCAAGTCCGTATACTTCTGAAAAGATTATGTCTTAATTATAAGGCTTAGAGTACTCGAAAAGTATTATTTCTGTAGAAAATTGTACAAGTCACTTTTTACCCTTTCAAAATCATTATTAATCTCACATTCCCATACCACAAGAACCTTCCAGCCGAGACGGTTCAATTCTGCAATATTCTCTTTGTCCCTTTTCTTATTGCCCTTAAGTTTATCCTCCCAATATTCACGATTAGTTTTAGGGATATTTGATCTGTCACATCCATGTAAATGCCAGAAACAGCCGTGTATAAAAATTAGCTTCTTTTTTCCATAAAAAACAATATCTGGTTTTCCTGGAAGCTTTCCATAAAGTCTATACCGCAACCCTTCTGCGTAAAGAAACCTCCTGACTTTCATCTCAGGAGAAGTGTCTTTCGCTTTTATTTTGGACATATTATCACTCCTAGCATCTTTACTGAGATGATCAGACATTTGTTTTTCAAATTTAAAGATTATATTCCAATTATACACTGCAGATATAAGCTACTTCCCGTTTGATATAATTTACTTTACATGCAGCTGCAAAATATTTAATAACTTGTTAATATATATACTGTAGAATATATATAAATAATTTGATAAAACACATGGAATAACTAGATGATAAAAGAAATCTACAAGTATGGAGAATTATTCTCAGGACCTGGAGGACTTGCCTTGGGAGCTGTAAAAACAAAAATCAAAAAAGGCAACAAAACAGTATCAATCGAGCATAAGTGGGCAAACGATTACGATGAGGATTCTTGCTCCACCTATAGAAGAAATATTGCACAGGATCACCCAGAAAGTGTTATAGCTGCTGATATACGAAAATTAAATATTGAAGAGAACACTTCTCCCATAGACATATTTGCTTATGGGTTTCCCTGTAATGATTTCAGTATTGTAGGGAAACAAAAAGGCTTTCACGGAGAGTTTGGACCGCTATATTCGTATGGAGTAAAGGTACTAGATTTATACAAACCAATAGCCTTTGTAGCAGAAAATGTTTCTGGAATAAGATCTGCAAACAATGGAAATGCCTTTACGAAGATCCTTCAAGATCTGCAGGACGCAGAAAACGGTTATGAGATCACTGTAAATCTATATAAAGCAGAAGAATATGGAGTTCCTCAAACTCGACATAGAATGATAATTGTCGGTATAGATAAAGAAACTGGAAAAAAGTTTAAAGTACCAAAGCCAACTACAATAAATAACCCAGTTACGGCGAAACAAGCATTAGAGAATCCTCCCATAAATAAAAACGCTCCCAACCACACATTTACGCGGCAGACAAAAAAAGTAACAAGAAGACTGGAAAACATAAAACCCGGACAAAATGCATGGAATGCTGATTTACCGGATGAGCTGAAATTAAACGTAAAAGGTGCCAAAATGAGTCAAATATACAGAAGACTTCATCCTGATAAGCCTTCATACACAATAACAGGCAGCGGAGGAGGCGGAACTCATGGCTACCACTATTCAGAGCCAAGAGCTTTAACAAATAGAGAAAGAGCAAGGATACAGACTTTCCCTGATAACTTTATATTTGAAGGCTCCAAAGAAAGTGTAAGAAAACAAATAGGCATGGCTGTACCAGTGAAACTCTCTGAAGTAATATTTGAAGCTCTCTTGAAAACACTGTCAGATATTGATTATGAAAGTATAGAACCCAACTACACTTTCGAATAAGCCATAAACTATGTATAATTATTAACAGCACTATTTGCAGTTGTAATATATACAGTTTATGTCATCAAAAAAATATTGGGTACTGACTAGACCCAAAAGAAAACTTATACTTGTACCTGATATATTAAAAGTCTTTCAATCTGTTGCCTTAGGTCAAGAGTGGGAGGGAAACCGTCCTCTTCAAATTGAGTTCGAAACAGCATTAACCGAAGCAAAATGGAAAGCACAGAATATCAGCAAATCAGGAAGCGGAGGGAGAACATATGCTGCGCTGCTATTCATGCTAGGTTTATGGTACGAAGACGATGATGGAGTTAAACTAACCATTGCAGGAGAAGAAATCGTAGAAGGAAATCCTCCTGTTCCAATATTGACGAAACAGCTCATCAATTACCAATACCCCTCCCCTTATTCATTAAAAACAAGTGTCAATCTGTCTTCTGATATAAAAATTCGACCTCATCGCTTTATTTTAAGACTTTTCCAAGAAAACAGATTTAAAGAGCTTACTCAAAACGAAGTAGCATTCTGTATTGTCCCATTTGCCAAAAAAGACACTGATCTAAAAAAGATTACTAAAATAATTGCTGAATATAGAGAGAATCCTGAAGAAATTGAAAGGAAAGCTGAAATTTCATCAGAAACCAGCAAAGACAATCTTAAAAACATCGGCAATACTTATGTAAACCAGCTGGAATATACGGGTTTTTTCGAAGAGATATCTAATAAAAGCATATTAACACTCAAGAATGCAAAGGAAAAACAGCTTACAGAAAGTCTCAAAAACGCACGGGATTCATTTATACCTAACCCAGTAGACTCAGTCACTTTTCAGAAACGATACGGACTAGGACTTAAAACTCAGAAAGATTACAGAGAAGTTTCCCGAGAACCAATGGATATTAAGCCTAACGATAGAAAGATTCTGACAACATATTATACAATCGCCGCAAACAGCCCTATCAATGCGATCGACCAGAAACTAATCAATGAGATATCAGCTCATACAGGAGTAGGAACAAATAAGATACAGGATGTCCTTGAAAAGTTTGCCAGAAAACCTAGACTCGACAGATTTGAGGAAAAGTATATACAGCTTTCAAAAGGAGGGACTGAAACAGCTAAAGATTTTGAAGTTGTTACAGCAAATGTTTTCTCTGATCAAGGCTTTGGGCTAAAGTCTGAGTGGATTGGATCTAAAGGCAATGTTCCTGATGTGATAGTTTATCTGGATCATAATACACGTACCCATGGAATAATTGATAATAAGGCTTACAAGCAATACTCTGCTTCTAATGATCACAGAAACAGAATGATTAAAAACTATATCCCAGATTTTCAAGAGATTGAACTACAAGGAAAAATCTACAAGTTAGTTTTCTTCAGTTATATTGCAGGCGGCTTTAAGTCTACAATGCTTAAGTCGTTAGAGAAAATTCTTCAAGAAGTTAATGTTAACGGCTCTTACATAACTGCACTAAATTTCATGAAACTGCTTAGGCTTCATAAACAAAAATCTTTGGAGACTCAGCAAATAACTGGTTTATTCAGCTCAAACAGAGAGATAACAGAAGATTTAATTTTCGAACAACTAGATAGAAGTTAAATTATCAAAAGCCAATTTCTTTATCAAACTTTCTCAATGGCGAATGAATAAAGAAAGTTTGCATTGAGGCGAAAGCCTTACTCTCCTCCTCGAGCCTTATCTTACTCATACTTTTCAATCATCCCTGAAATTGAATCAACTGCCTTATTTATCAATGAAAATGAATTGTTAATATTCTCATCTAATCTCCACCCCTTCAAATAGAATTCTGACTTTCTATCAACTCCGAACATCTGACAAACAATATATGTAACCGTTTCCGCTTGCTGTTCTTTCAGGCTTCTGCTTGTAAAATCACTTGACTTAGTGTGACCAAGCTCGCCATGTGCTAATTCATGTATTAATGTGCCAATATTTTCAGATTCTGAAAGGTTTGAATTTAATACAATTGATTTTTCTGCAATATATCCACCTATTGCAATCTCTAGAGCTTCATAGCTTACGGAATAACCAAGAGTATCGGCGACTTTTTTGATTGTCTCAAGTTCAATATCTGATTCAGTAGTCATATTTTTGACTATCTCGTCTCCTTCAGTATCTGAAATATCAAATACAGGGACGCTTTTAAATGAAATCAATTTTGCATACTCTTTACCGTCTTTTTTTACAACATCAACCATTTGAGCATTTCCCTTATATTCTTTCATTGGTATTAAAAAGGTTCTAGGTGCTAATATCCAGATCGCTTTTGCACCCTTTTTAACAGTTCGTTTATATTCTTTCTGCCA
>WJKH01000052.1 GCA_014729235.1 Candidatus Dojkabacteria bacterium
ATTTAGAGGGGCTTGAGAAAAATAATATTGATCCTGCCTGGATGATTCTAAAAGTTATCCCTGTATTGCCGCCTGATTTGCGGCCAATTATTCCTTTGTCCGGAGGTAAATTTGCTACACATGACCTGAATGACCTGTACAGGAGAATAATTAACCGTAATAACAGACTTAATAGATTGATTGAGATAGGAGCTCCAGAGATTATTCTCAGAAACGAAAAACGAATGCTTCAAGAGTCTGTTGATGCCTTAATTGATAATCAGCATCGTCCAAGTAAACCTATGCTCAACAGCAAAAGACTTCCTTACAATTCTCTTACTGATCAGTTACGAGGTAAGAAGGGTATATTTAGAAAGAACTTGTTGGGTAAGCGCGTTGATTATTCAGGCCGTGCAGTAATTGTTGGTGATGCAAAACTAGAGATTCATCAATGCGGATTGCCAAAATCTGTTACCCTTGAAATTTTCAAACCATTTGTGATTCATGAATTGCTTGATCGTGAGCTTGCTCCAAATATTAAGATAGCAAGGGAGATTATTGAAAATGGTGAGGAAGTAGTCTGGGATGTGCTTGAAGAAATTATTGAAAATAAGCCTGTAATTTTGAATCGTGCACCGACTCTGCACAAATATAGTATTCAGACCTTTTATCCAAAGCTAGTAGAAGGGGAGGCTATTCACCTGCACCCTCTCGTATGTAAAGCATATAATGCTGACTTTGATGGAGATCAGATGGCTGTACATGTTTTGTTAACAGATGAGGCGATTCAAGAAGGCGTTGATAAAATGATGTCATCACGAAATATTGTTAGTATTGCTAATGGAAAAATACTTGCGAATCCAAGTAAAGATATGTTGCTTGGGTATTTCTTGTTAACGGATATGCATGACGTAGAAAAACCTAAGTACTATGGCAGTTTCAACGAAGCTGTAAAGGCTTATCAGCGCGAGAAAATTACAGTTGATGAAAAAATTGTTGTTAAGTCGGATGAAGAAGTGCTCGAAACTTCAGTCGGCCGGATAATTTTCAATTCAATACTTCCTGAAGACTATGAATTTGTCAACAAACGAATCGGAGGGGCTGAGATTGGTGAAATTCTAGAAGATGTTAGTAACAGTTATCCTCGTGAATATTTGCTCGATTTGCTCGATACCTTAAAAACTATTGGATTTAAGTATGCAACTGATTTAGGATTTACTTTTGCAATGGAAGATTGTACTGTCGATATTGATATGCGCAAACGAATCCAGGAGATGGAAGAGAAAGATTCACAGCTTGAAGAAAACTATTCGCAGGGTCTGATTACAGAGGATGAAAAAGTCAATCTATCAGTTAATATGTGGAATGACTTTGCTGACGAAGTTGCTGAAGAGGCTTGGGAAAAACTAGATGAAAATAACTCTGTTTATGAAATGGTCCAATCAAAAGCAAATGGTGGAAAAATTCAGATGCGTCAGGTTGTCACTATTAAGGGTGTTGTTCGAGATAGTCAGGGAAATTGGATCCCTCTGCCAATCAAGGGAAACTATCGCGATGGTTTAAGCGGTTTTGAGTACTTTGTTGCTGCAAACGGTGGTAGAAAAGGACAGGCGGACCAGTCTCTGAGAACTTCTTCTGCGGGATATTTAACAAGAAAGCTGGTTGATGTTGCTCATTCAGTGATAATTCGGCAGGATGATTGCGGTTATGAAGGGGAAGGGATTAAGATTGAAAGAGATGCTGATCGTAGACTATCTTTTGAGGACAGATTGTATGGCCGAGTGGTTACATCAGAAGTGAAGGATAGCAAAGGTAAAACTCTGGTTGAGGCTAATGAAGCAATTACAAGAGATCAGGCTGAGACAATTGCCGGTATGGAAGATGTTGCCTCAGTAAATGTGCGTACACCTTTGTTTTGTAAATCACCTCTTGGTATATGTCAGAAATGTTATGGATACAATATTGAGTCCGGAAGCTTGATCGGAATGGGAACAGCAGTAGGTGTAATTGCCGCACAATCAATTGGTGAGCCTGGAACTCAGCTGACAATGAGGACCTTTCACATGGGTGGTGTTGAAAAGACTGATATTACACAGGGTTTGCCTCGTGTTGAGGAGCTTTTAGAAGCTAGAACTCCAAAGACTGAGGCTGAAATTGCGAAATTTGATGGGAAGGCTCACGTTGAGAAGCAGGATGATGACAGTCACACGATTATAATTACCGGGAAAAAAGAAGTTGAGAAGAGCTATGTAGTGAGTTATGCCAAGAAAGTCTTGGTAAATGATGGCGATACAGTAAAAAACGGTGATGTAATTTTTATCGATCAAGAAGAGAAAGAAAAGCAAGCCTCTTATCCAGGAAAAGTGAAGGTTGATCATGGAGTATTGACGATAAATGGATTAGTTGAAGCTGAAGAAGTTATAACAGTATTGCCTGATGTTGGGATAATAATTGAAGATGGCGATAGTGTTGATGCAGGGCAGCAACTAACAGAAGGTTCAATCGATCCTAAAAAGCTTGCAGAAAATGCAGGAATTGCAAAAGCACAGGAGTATATCATCGATGGAGTACAAAAGGTATTCAACGAGCAGGGTGTTGCTTTGGCTGATGTGCATTTTGAAGTGATTGTACGACAAATGGCAAGATTGGCACGTGTACTTGATCCGGGTGATTCGAATTATCTGGTTGGGACTTTGATTAATAGATTTATAGCTGATGTAAAGAACGAGATTATTCGTGAGGAAGACAAGAATATCTCTTTGTTTGTGCCAAAATTGCTTGGAATTAAAGCTTCAGCACTTTATACGGAGAGTTTCCTGTCAGCGATGTCATTCCAGGAGCAGGTAAGGGTTCTTACTAATGCTTCTCTGCTTGGAAAGGTTGACTATCTGAGAGGAATGAAAGAGAATGTTATAATCGGCAAGAGAATTCCGGTAGGAGAAGGAGCTGAAATTGAAGATATTGGAGAGCTTGAGGAAGTTAAAATGTTTTAGCTTTGAGCAGTGATAGTGATTCTGTTACAGAAACTTTTTAAATTTTGAAAAATATAGTATAATACCGCTGTTATGCCAACAATAAACCAATTAGTAAGAAAACCTAGGAAAACTGTTCGGAAGAAAAAGAAGAGAATAGCTCTAGCTAGAAACTTCAATGCCAAGAAGAACAGGTACTCCAGAAGCGAAAACCCATTTAAGAGGGGCGTTTGTATTCAAGTAAGGACAATGACTCCAAAGAAGCCAAACTCTGCTTTAAGAAAAGTGGCTAGAGTTCGACTTTCAAATGGTCATGAAGTTACGGCTTATATTCCGGGTGAGGGTCACAACCTTCAAGAGCACTCTGTTGTATTGGTAAAGGGAGGAAAAAAGCGTGACTTGCCAGGTGTTAAGTATATTATTGTTCGTGGAAAGTACGACTGCGCAGGAGTTTCCGGCCGTAAAAAAGCTAGATCTAAATATGGGACAAAAGATGATGGGACAGTAGCAGGAGGCGACTCTTCGCCAGCATCTTCTGAAGCCGCTGAATAAAATAGTTTTGATGATAAGATATGAGAGGAAAACGAGCCAAAAGCAATATACCTGATAAAGATGTAAGGTACCAGAGTGAGTTAGCTATGGCGTTTATAAACAAGATTATGCTCCATGGGAAAAAATCACTTGCTGAGAGGCTTTTTTATAGTGCTATTGAGGGTGCTGCCAAGCAGCTGAAGATGGAGCCCATGGATTTACTGAATGAAGTTGTCGTGAAAGTTAGTCCTTCACTTGAAGTTCGCTCCAGAAGAGTAGGTGGCGCTAACTATCAGATCCCTGTTCCGGTGTCTCCACGCAGACAGATTACTCTTGTAATTAGGTGGATTGTTGACGCTGCGAGATCCAAAGTAGGTGCTCCTTTTGATGTTCTTCTTAAAAGAGAGTTTATTGATGCCTATAATGAGCATGGGGACGCTTTTGCAAAGAAGATAAGTGTAGAGAAGATGGCGGAAGCAAACAAGGCTTTTGCTCATTTCCGCTGGTAAATTAACTTTTGTCAGATTTTACATCATGAATCCCTCAATTTCTCCAGAACAGGCACAACAGATGAATGAATCCAATAAGCTTCACAAGCGCTCAGAAAGTTTGGTTAAATCATTTCAAGTTATTGGACTTCTTTCTATTATGAACGGTGTTTTAGTTGTACTAAATACTGGGATATACTTTCCCATAGGTTTAGGGGTGACCGGTTTTATTCAGGGACTGATATATGGCATTTTTAACCCTTATCCTGACCTTGAGAATATTGTTATTTCTCCTGCCTGATACAGTAGGAGTCACGGGTTTCGGTGTTATGGTAGTGCTTGTGCTGCTTGTTTCATTATTCTTTTATTTGATAGGCTGGCTTACGAAAAAAGGTTTTATTGCTGCTTCAATTGTCGGGCTGGTTTTGTATATTTTTGATCTACTACTTGTGTTGTTAGTTGGTGATATTATCTCAGCCGGATTTCATGTTTATCAGATTGTTATTATAATTGTAGGGATATCGGCCTTTTTCAAGATTAAGAAGAAGGAGAATACGATGGTTAATGCGGTTACTTCAAACGAAAACGGAGAAGACTTTTCGAAATCTCCAACTATCTAAAGACTACTGTCATCTGAGCGAGCGTAGGCAACCCGGACAGAGTTTGTGATATCAAGCCAGTGTAGTTAAGAAATCGGAAAACACACTTGCACTTATCCTGCGGTTACAAACTCGTTTGACCTAAAATACATATATCTGCAGATTTTTTTCCAGTACTAATATCGATGAGACAATCATAGCAGGCCATGCCCTCATCAACCTTTTTATAAAACGCTTAGGATTTAGTCCTTCAGCAAAAAAAGGTCTAAAAAACCATTCAAGACCGATTTTTCTGATCCATTTGGGCGGGAGTTTCTTGGCGCCGGAAACATAATCCAAGGTGCCTCCCAGTCCGATCGCTAGTGGAATTCCTGTTTTACTGAGATTCTGTGCGAGCCATTTTTCTTGACGTACCGGTCCGTAAGCACATAAAAGAATGTCTGCGTTTGATTCCTTTAGTATCTGAACTACTTTTTCTCCAAATTCCTCTTTTTCTCTAGTGCCCGGATATATTTCGACAATTTCTAATTCAGGGTGTTTTTGTTTGAACAGGTTAGCTGCTAATACTCCAGTATTCCCACTGCCAAAATCATAGCCTCCAAGAATTGCGATCTTATAGCCTTTTACGGCTGAGAGATTAACCAGATCATAGACGAAAACGGAGCCGGGGATCCGTTCATTAATGATTGACTTTACTTTTGACGGCTTCAGGATGATCATAGCACCCGATACACAGTACAAGAAAACTGTAATACAAAGATTTGCGAATTTGGCGAGCAGGTTTTGGGGACGAAAAGTGTATTTCTCTAGCAAGGAATTGTAGTAGCTTGCCCATTGGATGAAAACCCCATCAGGCAGGCTTAGGAATGCTTTATTAAGGATGTTCCGAAAGTCTGGATCTCTGGCAGCTTTGATAAAAAATTCAGAGTAGGGGGTTACAATGTATTTGCTTGCGGTTTGGGGGAATCGTCCGGACGATTTGATTTTGGACAGATATTGACTTATACGATTGAGGACCTCGGTCTTGGAAAGATTATTAACTTTAACATTGAGAATTTCGATCCTCTGTTTGGGCTGTTGTTTTGTCATAATGCTGACAGAATCAAACTTTGGCTATTACTGGTCTTGTCCTTTTTCGGAGTCAGCTTCTTCAGCTTCTTGTCCGGATTCGCCTTCAGTACCCTCCTCACTTTGTGGTCCCTCCTTACCTTCTTCTCCTTCCTCGCCCTCTTCCTCTTCTCCCTCTTCAGGCTCTTCTTCTTCAACCTCTATGACCTTCTGCAGGTGAGTTATTGTAAACACTGTAAGTCTATGATCCTCTTCTCTGAGGAGCTCAATCTCTTCTGGAATGTCGAGTTCATTTACTCGAATGGTATCGCCTGGTTTTTCTAAATGGGTAACATCAGCGACAACCTCAGGGATTAATTGATCCACAGTACATTTTACTTCGATTGTATCGACAATTTGTACCAGGATTCCGATATTATTTTTAACAGCGGGAGCGACTCCCTGTGGCCGGAACGGAATCTCAAATACCATTTTTTTCTTGGGATCAACTTCGAAAAACGACAAGTGTATTATCTCATCGGTGACAGGCTCTCTCTGGACTTCTTTAAGGATAGTTTTAAGTGTTTTTTCTCCAAGCTTAATTTCTACGATTGAAGTTGTCGTTACATTTGGAATTTCTCTGTCAGCCTCTCCTTTATCCAGTTTTATTGATGTAGAATCACCTTTAGAGTTATATACTACTGCCGGGAGTTGATCCTGGGCTGCAAGTTTCTTGGATTGCTTGCCGACTTTATCTCGTTTTTCTGCTTTTATTGCTATTTTCATAGGGCTAAGTTTATCAAATTTTCAGGTTTTAGTAAAGAGTTAAAGGGAGATCTTAATTGCTAACTGATAATGAGTAATTTCATAGGTTCAAGCCCCAAGTTTCAGGTCACGGATCGGCTGTTTGATTGATTGTTCTCTTGACAGAAAGATCCTGAGTAAGGTATATTTTAGCAGGTAAAGTTTGAGAGTGCTAACATGAATTTAACAGATAGACAGTTAAAGATCTTAACAGCAATAATTGAAGAATATATGAAGGATGCCTCAGAGGTGGGGTCCAATACACTTGTAAAAGAGTATGATATGAACGTAAGTTCAGCCACAATTAGGAGTGAGATGGCTAAGCTTATGGAGAAAGGGTATTTGGAAAAAAGCCATATTTCTTCCGGGCGTGTCCCAACAGACCAGGCCTTCCGTCTGTATATAAGTGAATTGCTTTCTGAGGCGTCTAAGAGAGGTTTGAGTCCTGAAGAACTGGTGAAACTTAGGCAGAATATCTTCCGAAAGCGGTTTGAACCTCAGTCATTGACTCAGGCGATGCTGAAAGAGATGTCCCGGATATCTGATGCAGCAAGTTTTGTGTTGAAAGAGTCATCTGTGCAGTATCATGGAGTTTCCAGGCTGATGAATTATGAAGAGTTAAGAGAACTGAGCGTAATGAGACGAGTTTTAGATTTGCTTGAAGACGAAGGGTTTTTGTCTCAGTTGTTGTCGAAATATTTAGCTGATGATGTGTGCTTAATAATTGGAGAAGAAGCAGGGGTTGATGATTTCGAGAACTGCAGTGTGGCTTTCAGTATTATGCCTTTTTGGGATGACGAGGAGGTCTATTTCGGAATTATTGGATCACGGAGACTTGATTACTCAAAGATTTTTTCAGCAATGAGAAATGTTAAGGAGATTGTGACTGAATCTTTGAAGGGCTGGTTTTAATTGTTGTTAAATAATATCGAATTCAATTGAGGGTAGTAAAAAATGGGTAAAAAAGATAAGAAATCAAAAGACAGCAAAAAAGACAAAGCAGATTTCCAGGATAAAATCCGAGAACTTGGAGAGACAATTGATAAAATTGAAGATGAGAAGCTTGAGATCGAAAATAAGCTGAAGAGAGCGCTTGCTGATTATTCCAATTTAGAGCGCGATATGGAAAAGAGAGTCGATTTGGCTATGACAAATATGATAAGCAGAGTGGCTAAAAGAGTCATTGAAGTGCTTGACGATGCAGATCTTGCTTTGAAGGCTATGGAGAGCCTGGAATTAGATGATCAGTCCGAATCCTGGGCTAACGGGATAGTAGAACTGGTTCAAAAGTTACGAAACTCACTCAAGGATATGGACGTTGAGGTTATTGAAGTTAGCGTGGGGGATGATTTTGACAGTTCACGCCATGAAGCATTAGCTGCTGTTCACGTAAAGAATGAAGATGAAAAAGGGAAGATTGTTGAAGTTTTACAAAATGGCTACGCTGTAGGGGATACTGTAATCAGATGTGCGCGTGTTGCAGTTGGAAAATGAGAAACTGCTCTAGATAATTGACAAAAATTTTTCATGTTGGTAATATTAACTAGCACTCAGGTAATGCGAGTGCTAAGAGTATTGAGTTAAATTTTATACAAAAACAAAATGTCAAAAATAATAGGAATAGATTTGGGGACTACAAATTCAGTCGCTGCTTATATGTCTGGCGGTAAGGCCGTTGTGATCCCATCGGCTGAGGGCGATAATCTTGTCCCGTCAGTCGTTGCTGTGGATGACAAGGGAAATGAAATTGTAGGGAGACCTGCAAAAAATCAAATGGTTGTAAATCCTGAGAATACAATATACTCAGTTAAGAGACTTATTGGCAGGAGATGGAAGGATGCAGCTATTGAGAAGGATAAGGAGAATTTGCCGTTTGAGATGAGGGAATCCAAATCCAGTGGAGTAGAGGTAAAAATGGGTGACAAATGGTACTCACCACAGGAGATTTCCGCTAAGATTCTGGCTAAAATTAAGAAAGATGCTGAAGCATTTCTTGGTGAAGAAGTTGA
>WJKH01000053.1 GCA_014729235.1 Candidatus Dojkabacteria bacterium
CTATGTATCTCGGAAAACCTTGCCGGAAAATTTTCTATTAGCAAAATCGCTACAATGGTAGCAATTGCCCCCATGAACAAAAGAATGTAATTACGTCTTTTTTTCTCATAAATCGCCAAGAAAACTGAGAATATTATCATAACTGGAAGGATGATCAAAGAATTTATGTGTACTAAGTAGTTGAAAATTATCAAAAAGAATAGAATTAACCCAATGAAATAGTTAAATCCCAAATTTTGTTTAATCCATGATGCAATTTTTTTATTCTTTAATATTATTTCACCTTCTGAAGTAAAAAACCGATAAACATAATAAGTCAGAAGAATGAAGGCAGGAAGAAGAACTGCATACATTCTCACAGTTCGAAATATTTCGATAAATCTTGGATGCAGGGCAAGCAATATCAGTACTAAGATAGAAAGCCTATTATCTTTTGTAAACCTTTTTGTAAAAAAGTATGAAGAAATCAAGAATATCATACCCCAAAAGATAGAGATCACTCTTGATGCCCATTCCGAAACTCCAAATACTACATATGAGGCAGCAACCATTATCGTATGAATCCACGCTCGAGTATACTCGCAGTCAACATCAATGTCGACACAGTCAGTTGCAGCACCGGACTTATCTTCAATCCAATCCCATTTATAGAAGGTTCCTGTTTCCATAAAACCTTTCGCTGCAGCAAGAACCTCATATTCATCGTCCATAAAATCAAATTTGCCCAAGCTCATTGCCATCAATGCTGTCCCAGTACAGACGATAACAAATGCTAGCAATGAATACGCCAGATCTCTCGATGCAATACGATCCACTAGATTTTCAATGTGAATCTTCTTTGCGAAATCTCGAATAGAATGTGTTATTTTAGATGCAGCATTTCCCTGTGATTCAACTAATTTGTCATGCTCGTTAATGTATTTCTTTATTTCAAAACGATAAACCAAAAGTGTAAGAAAGCCAACGATACCATCAATCAACGTTACATATAATCGATTATTAAAAATAATATCCCTAAGAAAACGCATTATTCCAACTCTCATAGGGAAAGCGGGTAGACAATTTAAAACAAAAATGGTTAGAAAGATATACTTAAAATATTTCTTAAATCCCGGAGAGGATTTGTAGAAGTTTTTTTCCAAGTTTTGAAGTTTAGTAAACAGCTCCATGGCTCATTCGATTATAAAAGAATATCAATTATTCTATTATATAAAGTCAACGCTGTCGAGGAGGATTATTTAATTAAGCAACTCAATCTGAAAATCTTTACTTATCTTTCTCGGAAAAAATCGCTGTAAGCTCAATAGCGTCACTTTCGCATATAAGTTTTGTTTCTCGGCTATCAGACTCTAGTAATTCAGAGTCCCCATCCCATCCAACAAAGATTTGCCCATCAGCAGGAATAGCTTCAATTGCAACCGGAATCTCTTGAAAATAGACTGGCGATTGATTTTCCTCACTGTATAATGCAGAATTAATCCGTACTTGGCCGGAGCCATAAGGAGAAAGATTTAAAGCGATTTCACACGTGCCAGCGAGATCAAAATCCTTCACAACATTAGCCCGATCATAATCTGGGCGCTTCGCAGCGAATTCCCGAAGCATCTGGACATTCGATTCCCATTCGTCTAATGATTGAAATGGGGGCTTGTGACTTTTATCTAACTCTCCTTTCCACCTATCGATATGACCAGGGATTTCATCCCGAATTGCATTTTCATATTCATCAATAATTGGCAACACATTCTCAGATTGAAAAGTAGTATTTATTAAGTCAGCATATCGGTTCAGTAGATCGTTTTTAAATGATTCATTTTTTATGAGATTCAAAAAAATGCTAGTCGTCCATGGGCCATATTTAAGATCTGTATGAAACCACTTCTTGAGAGTATCGTGATCTTCCGGAACTGACAAAGTCCTTTTTGCAGCAAAACCCGAATCCATATCATACTGCAACCATCTCCATCTACCATCAAGTCCATACGCTGCATCCGGAACGTATTCATCCGTTCGGTTTCTCCAGATAGCAAAATTCTTACCGAACCAATCTGTTTTATCAAGATATGAGCCAACAATAATATAATCACAGTAATTTTCCAAATCCATCAGGGTCGAAACGTACTCAAGATTCTGATCAGTTGCCATGTCATTCTTTTCAATGTAATCCACCATTTCAACGTAGGATATTTCATCCCCTTCTTTCCCAACATTTATTTCGGGATAGCCATTATCATCTCGATCAGGCTCAATTATGACAACGTCATTTTTGTCAGCAGCATACCTCTCATGAAAATACCTTTCGTCATAGACTTCTCTAATATTATGAATGCCCCAGTATTCATCATTTAGATAAACCACACATGGGGAGTAAGCTTGTGTATCCAAGACACTTTCATAAACCTTTTGAGAAATTGGATCTCTAAGCATAGTTGATCTCCAGTCATTCCCAGCATTTCGAAGAACAATTTGATCAAATACATAATATGGATGATCATCAAAAATTGGATAAACTATACTACGCTCACCATAATCACGGCGAGTAATGATTCTAAGTGATTTTTGAGCTGTACTTCTTGTCGCCCCTCCATAAATCCTGACACCAGCACCTACTTTGAAACCAAGATTCCCATCTTTATCATAGTAAAAAATCTCCGCAGGACGCTCCCACTCGATTCCATGCTGATTATAATTCTTGTACAAACCTCTGACATAAATTCCCGTTTCTTCACTCCATAAATCATCCGGCTCCATCTTAATGGATAAAACCGGAAGCGTATGTTGAGTGGGAAATGGATATTCTGAGTTTGGACCTGAAAGTATAAAATTAGTACTTTCAAGATAAGTGCGTCTCTCAGAATTTTCAACAACTGCTTCTTCGCTTTGAACTCCATATGAAGTTATTAAAATGTACACCCAGAAGAGGATAACTATACATATAATAATTGAGGAACTAAGGATCATCTGAAATCGAATGTCATTTTTCATAACCTGGAAAATGCAAGACTAATTTTTTTAAGATTTCTGTATCGCAAGCTGCTTATTATATCACAAATCCTGATTATCAATCCTCCCGAAAGAACCAGCCATGCTCTTCATTGAATCCAGAACAGGGATATTTATCTGCCTCTGCGATTTTCACAACTTTAAAATGAAAGGTCTCATTCCCATTCAACACATATTCTATCTCTGGATCAATATCAAAGTAATATCTTTCAATACTTGATCTAAATCCAATATCATCGGTAGTTAAATTTTCTAAACGATATGCGTTAAACATATTTAATTGAATAAACTCGACATTATTTTCAGAGCAAAATGGATCAGGAAAATATGGAAGTCTATCAACCAAGAGTTCCTCACAACGGACTATATTATCAATTTCACCAAATTCACATGTTCCAGTCTGAGTAGCAAAAAAGTTCCCCTTAAGCTCAAGCGATGAAGTCATAAACTGTCCAACTTCATAACCACCAAAACCCCAGGTGCTCAGTAACGGAAGTTCCCCGGAATAATTGAGAACATTCGAGTAGTGATAATAAAATGGCGCCGCTCTGAACACAGCTGAAAGCTGAATAAATACTACGAATAGAATGACTGCACATTTTCTTAATTTAGATCTGTTAATTAGTGAAATCTTATTTACTGATGGGAGATAGCTAATAGTGAACATAATAATCAGTGGAAATAAAACAATTTGATAGCGAGCAAAACCACGAAGTCCTGCAAGTGATGAGCCCAGAATATAGAGAAAGATTATTAGCAAAAATGATTCCGACTTATACAAATGACTACCAGTAACTCCTTTTTCAGATTTCTTCTCCGATAAAAGAATGCTTCTCAAAATTGAATACAAAAACAATAGCAAAGTAAATATCGGAAGAGCATAGAGCAGATTACTAAAATTCCCTAGATAAACCTCAAAGTGGTTCCAATCTGAAACCTTATTCTTGTCTGTAAAATACTCAAATACTCGAAATACTCTGATTAGTTTGAAGTGATTCAAGATTAGAATTAGGAAGGTTACTAGGATGATCCCCCCCACAAAAGAAATGATGTGCTTATACAAGTCATATTTGTTCACAATTTTTCTAATTTGCGCTTTCATGAGATATGAATCAATAATTATTACAAAAATTGGTGTTATTAAAAGCCATCTGAATCTCCCTCCAAATAATGGGTTTGACAAGGCACCACTAACCAGAATATGATGATTAATCAATGAGAAAGGAACAAAAAGAATGTAAATTGCAATTCCAATTGCAACTATCTTCAGCATTATTGACAGGTTTCTCTGTAGATTTGAACTTCCGGAATTTAGATACTCTATTCCGAATACGATGATAAAACACACGTATAAAAATTGGCCAAAGTACTTTGAAACCAACGACAATCCTAAATAAACTCCAGAAATAATCAAATACTTTTTACTTTGCTCACTCTTTCTCAGAGCTAAATAAAATGATAGGAGAGAAATTGCAAATGTTATCCATAAGTTTGAGTCTGGATTCACTATCTGAGAAATTCCAATTAGAATTGGAGTTGTAATTATGAAAAGAATACATACCAAAGCTCTAGTTCGACTTCTCAGAAATTTGGACATGAGAAAAAAAAGAGGGAGTAAATTCAATGCATTAAAGAGCAAGATTGGGAATCTCCACATAGCAAATATGTGAGCGTATTCTTCCCCACGAAACTCCAACAACTTGGGGCCTATTCTAAATCCATAATAACTGATCCCAGTAAGTATGCTCTGCAATATCCCGGGCTTGTCACTAATATATGCCCCCTCAATATCAAAACGGGCAAGAGACTTAATGTATTCAGGAACTCGTACTATCCAGAGTCGCTCATCCAAAGAAATGAATTTACCTATATGAAAGAGGCCTTCACATACAAACAATATTATCATTGCGGATAAAGCCAAGGTTGTAAAAACACGATTTCTATTCTTCGACATCCTCAATTCTTTCGGGTGCTAAATAATAAACCTCCATTTTGGTGTCGTCGATTCCTTCTCCGTGAATCTTTTTTCCAGACTCATGCAAATAATGCCTAATCTCATATGCAACATGGTATTCTTTTTGTTCTTCCCATAAAACCCATCGAGGATCATACTTATACTTCTCTAGATCATTCAGAAATTCTTCGTACGAATACATATAAACGCCATCCTCATATCCTAAAATATCAATCACCTCCAAATCATTAGCAAGATCCTGACAATAATAATCTCGTAACCTCCTCGCAAAAACAATCTTCCTCTCACTTGGATAATCCCTGATAGAGTTACAAGCAATTGATGGGGAACCGTATTTTTTATGCTGAATATAGTTATACTTCAAATTTCCCCTAAAGTTATACATCAATCCCGCAAAGAGTAGAACGCCAAGAACCTTTAACTCCCCTGCGTCAAAAACAGAGCCTAGAAGAATGAATGCAAAGAATACTTCAAGAAGAACCGCAAAAGAGACTACATGCGATACGTAATTGAAAGCCGAGTAGTTATCCCCGATGAATATGAAAAAAGTAGCCGTAACCACAACAAGAATAAACAAGTAAACGATTTTTGATTGTAGCTTCTTGTCTGATATTAATCTGGTTAAAAAGAATCCCCCTAGGATAAATACTAAGCCAACTGGCGTTGTAAAGGGATAACCAAAAAGATCTACCAAGTAATCATAATTTCGTCTCGCAAAAAGACTCACCCATCCTCCCAGACTCCGTTCCATTAATCCAGTAAATAAGCCTGGAAACACTTTTGTGCCAACTACAAAAAATACAATGAAGACAATCTCCAACATGAGCAGACTTATAAATCTTTTTTCTTTCGTACTGATTGCCTGATACACTGTATATATCAAAATCACCGGCCCAATTATCAAACCAACAGGATGCAGGAAAATACTTGCAGAAATTAGCATTCCTGCCAAGAAGAGATATCGATACTCAAAATCAAAGTACCTGGAAAAAATCTTGGGTATTTTGTTTCTCATTTTTCGCAACCATCTAGATTTTCCCGTTAGTCCTCTGTGAGAGAAATATACTATCAATAGGAACAATGGAGCCAATATCGAATACATTCTCGTTAAGCGAAATATTTCAATCAAATGTTGATGCAAGATTAAGATAAAGATGCTTATTATACTGACAATCTTACTATTCGAAAAGTATCGTAATACGTAATAGGCAATAGCGATAAAGATAACTCCAGAAATAGCAGAGGGGAATCTTGAAGACCATTCAGAAACACCGAATACCCTATAACTCATAGCTACTAATGCCGTATGAAAAGATCCTTTCGTGTAATAACAGTAAATATCTTTACTCTCACCAGTACAGTCAATTTCTGCTCTGGATTTATTCTCAAGCCAACTCCATTTATAAAATGTCCCTGTTTTATACAACCCAGTAGCAGTATCTACAACGATGTATTCGTCATTCACAAACTCAAACCTCCCGAGCCTGAAAAAATAAATTCCGGAGGACAAGACCAGCAAAGCAAGTACCAAAAACACAAAGATTCCTCTCTCTTTTTCTATCATTCTGCGAATAAACCCTTTCGAGAACGTTCTTTCCGGAGATAATTCACTTTCTTCAACCTTAGACCTCATGACCAGATGATCTATTCTATCCTGAATTTTCTGCTTGTGTATAAAGATTAGTATCAAGCCCAACACAAAATTGACTACAATGTAAGGTAAGTATTTTAAATCCCGCAATGCTTTAAAATAATCATTACCTTCGTAAATAACAGAGCCTATGTTTACAAAAATTGAAAGAAGAAAAGCATATTTGAGAATTTGAGCAACAACTCCACTATCAAGCCAATCTGTAATTTTTCCCCCGGCAAAATTCCTTTTCACATTCAGTCGATTAAAACTTAATTATTGATCTGCCTTGCGAATCACATCCTGATAAACCTTGATGTGCTGCTTCGCAATATTATCCCAATCCATACTCATAGCCTTTTCTCTGCTTTTCTCTCCCATACTCTTTTTTTTCTTGGGATTTTTATATAAGATTTTTAACTTCTCATATATCTGGTCTTCATCTCTCTTATTAATGATATAGCCATTAACCCCATCCTCAAGCATCTCTACCGTTCCACCAGTTTCTGTTAGAATCAAAGGAAGTCCGGATGCCATAGCCTCCAGAGCAGCATTACTCATGCCTTCATTTATTGATGGCAAACACAGAACATGATATCTAGGAAGATTCTCCGGAACCCAGGCCTTTGGCTTTCTGCCGAGAAATCTTACGGACTCTTGCAAGTTAAGTTTTGAGACAAGATCCTCAATTTCAGGCTTCTTGCTGCCACCACCAATTAATACCAGTTCAGTATCTCTGTACTCAGCATGTAGCTTGGCGAATCCCTTAACAAGATACGGTAATCCCTTCTTTGAGGTCATCGTTGTAGCTCCAGCAGTGATTGTAAAATTTTTTGTCTTGAGCGAATCGGGTACCGGTTTAAATATGCGAGTATCAATCCCATTTGGGATCACATCGATCCTTAAGTCAGGTGCAGTCTCACGAGCGAGTTCCTTAAGCCCTTGGCTGTTTGGTATTACCCTTTCAGCATGCTTCCAAATTAGATATGCAAGTGGACGATAAAAAACATAATATTTTTTATAGGTGGGGTTATAACCGGGGACATCAACACCGCGCAAGGAAACAATATATGGCACCCTTCTCCTCAACAAGTAAGTCACGAAACCCCCAGGATATCCAAAGAAATGAGCAAGATCATAGTGATTTTCCCTTATTAGTTTCCTAGCGAGCCAAAATGAATGCCAAATAAATCTTATCATCTCTATAGGCTTTTGCTTGTCTTCATTTTCCTTTGTCTTGAGACCTATTGGAACTTTTAGCATTCGAATATTGGGATACAAAGAAATCTCTTCAAATTTATTTTCAAGAGAAGCAGTTATAAAGTCTACTTGTAAATCTTTTGATTCAGAAAATTTGGCAAAAATATACTTGACAGCATTCGCCACCCCAGTTCCCAAAGGTGGATACTCATAAGCAAAGAATAAAATCTTCATCTTTATCGATACTAAGATTAATTTAACTCCTCAAGAAAGTGGAAACTCCCTACCACTTAAAAACCAAATGACCCTCAAAAGTACCAACATATTCTACCACCTTATCACCCGCAGTAAAATCCCGAGGAGCAAAATCCATATCCCACCAGGAATTAGGCTTCAACCCGACAAGAAACCAGCCACTGTCATTCTCTGCGATCACTTGATTCACAACAACTGAATTTTCAGCCATACTGTTCGGCCCAAGAGATTCAACCTCAAGAACATCTTCATCCAGACGGACAGGAAAATAATTCGAAATCGGAATCGGCATCTTCTCGGGAGCTGAATCAAATAACGGATCAATATTGTACACAAGAGTATCCCCATCATAATCGTCCACATACCAAAAGAATGGATAAGTCATGGTAGTAAAAACTACCTCGCCTTCGATCTCATCTCCAAATCTTTCGTAAATTCCCTTTGCTTCCTGAGCATATTCAAATGTTGACATCCAGGCAAATTCACTGGTCTCAGGGCGAAAATACTCCGGATCAAAAGGAACTCGCAAACTGTTGTGCAAAGCCGGCCAATTAAAGAGAATTAGAAAAAGCACAGCAATCATCGACTTTTGGAGTTTAGGGGTAATTTTAAAAAGAGACCCAAACAAGCGAACTACCTGAATCAATCCAAAACTCTCAATAATAATCATCCACGGCAACAGCACATAAAGATATCGAGCACGAATAAATCGATTGAAATGAAATGCAAAGAAATAACTGAGAACAGCAAAAACCCCTCCGATCAGAATAGCTGAATTCAGCTTCCTGGTCTTATAGTAGTACCCCAAAGCTGTCATACCCGCTACTAAAAGCAAGATGCCTAATCTAAAAAAGTTTGCATGCTGAGTCCCCGTTATAAATCTCCAAAAAGCCTGCGTTATTCCTGAATAAGAAGGGAAAATATTTACAAAATCAATTGCCCAGCTTTTATTGCTCAGAAAGCTTTTATTAATGATAAAAGCAATTAAAATAGCAATCGCACCAACAATCACAATTGTACGCATCCGCACTTTTTTGATAAATGGCTTTATCTGAAACCCAAAAGCCAGAAATACCACAAAATACATTGGGATAATCAGCTTAAAAGTCCCCATATGAGTAAGAGAATCATACAGGATCGGCAATACAACAAGTCCAACAGCCCCAGCAATAAGCCATGGGTTTATCTTTTCTTTGTTTTCAATCGAAACAGCAATCCTGGTCAGCAGCCAGTAAAGAGTGAAAATTACTCCCGTCCAGATGAAATTAAAAAACGAATACTCTCTGACAAGCCTGCTGGTAATAATTGACCAAGGTGCTAAAGCCCACATTAGTGCTGCAAGAAAGCCTGTTTTCTTGTCGATTCGGGACCCAAGCAAATAAATCAGAATTACCGTCAGCCCGCCAATAATTACACTAGGGAGACGCGCCAGAAACAGACTCTGAGTACCCCCGAGCAGCCAGAAAATCTGAACAAGCTTGGTGATAAACATTGCTCTGTGATATGGCCCGTGCATCTGAGCATTTATAAATAATTTCCCACCATTTCCCGCACAAAAAGCTTTGGCTGTGGTCAGGTGATAAATCTCATCATAATTCGGAAGATTTGTGCCTATTCCGCGAAGTCTTAAAACCACTGCCAAAACAGCTAAAACAGCCAGCAATACAGCTGTCACACGCCTTGGATGTTTGTTAGCGTAAGCTAATACTTTGCCCCGAAATATACGAACCGATTTTATAGCATTTTTCATGACATCTCCCGCGAGATATTTACCTGCCTTCCCATTTTTCTCTTTCTTAGTAATACTTTTTTTCTTAGTCCTCATCTTTCTGAACTGTCTCCAATAAACTCAAATACCTGCTGGCAATTCCCTTTATATCATAAGCATCGACTTTTTCAAGATTGTTGCTGCTCATAGTTTTTCGTAAATCAGGCAAATCTGCAAGTTCATCTATTTTTTCGGCTAGGCTTTCGGGATCTTCCGGATTTACAAGCCAGCCATTCTCATTTTCTTCAATTAAATCCACTTGTCCCCCACTATTTGTTGCAATTATTGGCAGCCCTGCCTGCATGCTTCCTGCAGCACAACTCCAAATCCTTCGTGAATTGAAGGCAGAACATAAATATCGGATTTCTCAAGAATCTGAAACTTTTTCTCTTCACTCTCAATATATCCTAAAAGTTTAACTTTATTGCGTACACCCAGCCTGTCTACCAAATCCCGGAGAGAATCTTTCTCGGGGCCTGTTCCGATTATTTGACAGCGAATATCTTCATTCTTTACGAATTTCATGGCTCTTATTAACTGATCAAATCCCTTTCTCTTTACCAATCGTCCCACAGAAACTAAATAAATTTTATCTGCCTCCATTCCTAAGTCAACTCGTTCAGCTTTAGAAAATTCCTTGATATTATATGGCAAAGGGATTATATGAATCTCAGACTTGGGCCCATAATATTTCAGCGCATTTCGCTTAATTTCCGTCGACTCTGTTATTACAACATCTGCACTATCAATTAAAAACTTGATAATCGGGCGCAGCAGCGCAAACTTGTGCGGCGATCTCTTTTTCGTAGGATCATAAATATCGCCCCCAAGCATCGTCAGCACATTGGGAGTCCTGCCAAGTTTACTTACTAGATATCCTAATGGTCCTGTAGGTACAACAAAATGAGTATTGATAAATGAGTATTTATTCTTGATAATCAATCTCAGGGCACACACTGTCCCAAAAATCAGATAGGCCAGCATTGAAAAATAGGATGCCGTTTTCAAATTCTTAAAACGAAAGCTGGGGACACGATAAACGCTTATGCCTTGGACATTTTCTCTAACTTTAGCCCCGGAAAACCTGCTTGTAACATAGTCGATTTTGTAACCATGTTCAATCAGCCCCATAGCCAAATCCCTGGCTGCAACACCTCCTCCACCTCCTAGCGGCGGGAATTCATAATTTAATATCAGTACTCGTTTTTCCATAGTTTATTCAGGGTAAGTCTTATCTTGAAAAGCTTGTAAGTCTGTAACTTGTCTTGTATTATACATACATTATGAAAAAAATAATATCAAAAATTGAGACTGCAGCCAAAAAAGCCGCTGATAAGTTTAAAAAGTTCGATTCAAAAGTCAAACTTGGAGATAAGCTGTATAAAGTTCTCATGATACTCACGATACTCTGGTTTATTTATCAAATGTTTTTCTTCGCCTATAACATCAAATATAATGCTGCCCCTGATGAAGAACGGCATCGAAGATTAATTGTTTTGTATTCAGAGCGGGATAATTTATCTCCCTTTTTCCCTGAACAAACTGATAATTTTCAATTTGGGGACCTCACGCGAAATCCTTCTTATCTCTACTTTTATATAATGGGCCTTTTTCTTAAAATCCCGATCGTATTCAAGTATCACCTGATTTTCTTGCGAATCACAAGCATTGTTACAAGCCTGGGGATTGTCTACTTTTTCATAAAAACAATGGACGAATTGACAAAAAATCGATTCGTAAAGCTTGCATCGGTTTTCATGTTTACAAACACTATTATGGTGCCTTTCCTGGGAATGGCTGTCACATATGACAACCTGGTCAATCTAATGGCTGTTATTTCATTTTATCTACTTACCAGACTTTTCAAATCAGACTGGAAATCTAAAGCCAGTCAGATTTCCAGTTTATGGCTGCTCATTTGGTGGGTGATAAATAGTTGTCTGGCATCTATTGTTAAATACACTTACACACCGTTATTTTTTATCGAAGCTGTAGTAGTTGGAATTTTCTTAATGAAAAATTATGAAAATTTAATTAAGTCGGCAAAAGATTGGTGGAATAGCACTAAGTTGCACATAAAGATCCCGGTAGTCATCCTGCTTTTAATTTCTATTGTACTGTTTGTGGAACGGTATTCTGTCAACATTTCTAAATACGGAAATCCCTATCCGGATTGTGCGAAAATTCATGAGCTGGAAGATTGCTTTGAATTCAATGCTTATAAACGTAACTGGGAACTAGCCGCAGATCCTATGGAGAAAACCCAAATCAGCATTCCCGGCTATGCCGTCTACTGGAGCTTTTATATGCTCAATCGGACATATGGTATCTTTGGACACACTCCTTACATTTATAAAAATAACTTCATGGTCTACAGTATTGTTGCAGTTGTCGGGATGGCTTTTCTTGCTTTTGTACGGCTTTTTGACAAGGATAAAACAAGCGACCGACAAAATCTCCCGTTCATAATCTTCACAATTTTTTATATTTTTGTTTTATTCTACTTTAAGAATTACGCTGAACAAAAGATTTTTGGATTAACCGGGCTTGCAGTTCATGGTCGGTATATTTTCCCTGTATATCCGCTGGGCTTATACTTTATCAATCACTATCTCACCCGTTTTATGAAATCAAATTTGCTACAGCTGATCTGGCTTTTATGTATATGTTTCTTATTTGTGTATGGTCAATTTGCCTTTTTTATCCGTAACGCCGGCGAGGAGTGGTTCCGTTATGGTGAACCGCGTTTTGTCGTTAACTTCAGTGACGAGAGTTACTTTAAGAATGCTGCGGATGGGGAATGGATGGGTTTACCTGAAAACTGAGGATTCATATCGTTATCTTTTCTATTCAAAAAAGCAAAGTACATCAGCGAGACAATAAGCCTAAGATTTTACTCCTCGATAGTGCACAGAAATATTCGTGCCTTTGTTCAAGTACGAATCTCTTTTTCAAACCAATCAATATGCTCTCCCCCCTGACGCCTCCACCAAAGATCTTCCCACAAATAATGAACTGCGAGATGCTTAAACTCTCCAAATTGATCTATAAATCCAAGCAGCTCATCAACTGATGCCAAATCATCGAGCCCTCTGCCGAAAAATATCTGTGAATAAATTTTTTGCTCCCAAGGAGAGATGTGTTCAAAAACATCAAATCTATGAAACACATCAAAAAGCAAGTACCAGACAGTTGCTGAACCTACTCCATGAAGTGAAAGAAGTGTCTCTTTCTGATACTCAACCTCCCAATCCCTCATCTCCAATTCATTGACATAGCCACAATTAAATTGAGAGTCTACAAACTTAATAGTTTTTGCACGATAACCAACTTTCAGATCTCTTAACTCCTGTTCATCTACACTCTCCAATCTTCCGATATCCCACATACATAAGAGTTCCTGGCCATCAAACTCTAACCTTTCCCCATATTTTTTCAATAAATTACGAAACATTTGAATAGAGCGTTTTATTAAAGCGTTCTGCAGTACAGTTCCAATTATTAAATACTCATACAGTGAACTCGGATGGCCCGGTCTCATGCCTTCGAGGTTTTTAATCGCATTTCTTAAAACTTTGTTACTTCGATACTTCTTATAAAACGCAGTTAGATCAAGTCTTAAATTGTATCGATAAACAATCTCATCTTTTAGAGAATTCAAATAGGAAGAGTCAAGCTTGGAATCTGAATACACATCCATTGTTATTTGCGGGCTCTCACTTGTTCCGGTATTGGTGAACTTTACTCCAACTTTTTTGCCATCCCAATTCACTGTTTGCCAGCGAATTCCTTTTTTGTATATATGATCATCAGTAGTAAAATGATCAGGCTTAAAAAAAGTCGCATCGAAATTAAACGGCTGCGTAGGGCTTATTTGAACTGTAGCCTTCTGATTTAGCTTCATAGTTCTAATGATTTCCTAAATGATCAGGCCAGGGATACGGCATAATCTGTGAGATTGGAATCTGTTTAAAATTGCTCCCCTCTTTAATTATAATTACCGTATCAATTTTACTTCGTACAGCACTTTCCCATATCAGTTGCTTACAGTTGTGACAGTTTGGACCCGTTATTGCTACAATTTCAGTTTCCCCATGCTGAGCTGCTCTGGCTAATGCAACAGCTTCACTGTGCATGGTGAGATTATGCGTATCAGAAACGTAACTTGCCCCAGTATAGACATTCCCGTCTTTTGTTAGCAGTGCAACCGCAAATCCAGTACCTGGCTCCGGATATGTAAATTTCATGGCTTCTTCGCCTTCTCTTATTAACCGCTTACACTCTTTACTTGAGAGCTTATAAAGGTCGAAACCGTATTTTGTCTTTTTAACTTTTTTCATTATTCCTCAAAAGGCTCAGATATTTCCCAAATATAACTCTCAATATCTTTAAAATATGCAACTTTTTGCCCCCACGGGGTAGTCCCTGGCTTTTTTATAAATTCTACTGTTTCTTTTAGATGATTATACGTCTGTTCTACATCATCAACCTCAATAGCAAAAAGATGGTTTGACATAGAATTTGATTGAAAAGCTTTTTTCCCGCACATCTCATCTAACGTTTCTTCCGTAAGGAGAGCAATTGTTAAATCTCCGACTGAAAGTTCCGCAAATTTATTTTTCCGGTCCTCCGTCTTAACAGTCAGCCTCAATATCTTTGTGTAGAAATTAAATGCCTTTGCAAAATCAGTTACTTTAATCCCTACAGCCATACATTTATTAAACATAGATTTCCTTAATTAAGATTTAACTTGCCAACAACATATTCCTCATCGTGACCAATTTCAACAAAACCGATCTTTTCATAGAAGCCCCAATTAAATGGAGTTGATGAAATGATTCCTTCTTTAATAGGAGCAGATATTTGGGCAGCTTTTGCTTTTCTCTTCTTAAGATCCAGAATTACATGTTTAATAAGCAATAACGTAAAGCTCTTTTTGTCTTCTTTCGAAACAATATCATCAATATATATGCAGGAGATATACCAATCACCTGTATCAGTACTCTTAGCCTCCAATTCCTCCAGCTTGGGAAATTCTTTCTTTGGAGCATATTGAATATATCCGACCAAATTTTGATCATGATAAAGGACATTTGCACAATTACCGTATTTCAGCTTCATTTTACTCAGCCATTTCTTTTTGGATTTTAAACTATCTTTACAGTTCTGATAATACATGCATTCCCCACACGAGTGACTGAATCCTTCCTTCTTATGTTTGTGGACTTTTATCCTTTCGAGATCGCCCTCTCTGATGCGATCAATGATAATGTCATCAGTTATAAACTTATCTTTCCAGACTTCCCCCTCGCGAAGCCACTTTTGGGCCGTTGATAATCTCTCCTTCTTATCAATCTCAACATGCTCCTGTTCAATATATTCAATCATCATCTGCAGAATATCTCCGTAATTTTTCAAATTCCCCTTTTCATCAACGCAATAAGGACAAAACCCATCGGCAATGATCTCTTCATCATTAAACTCACTTAGCCGGCCGCTACACGATTTGCAAAGCTTATTATTCTTCACTTTCTTGTAGATATTAATTTAATTAACTCTTTATAAATTTTTTGAGGACTTGGGATCTGCTTTTCTGAAAATCGCAGAATTCCTGCTAAATCATTTGTAAGGACTAAAGAGGTTGCTACAGCTTCAGCATTAACTTGCTTAAACTGACGCAATGCAATTCCGTCTTTAATTATTTCAGATACCAGAAGTATATATTTTTGAACATACTCAAGGGAGACTTCTCTCTTAATGTTTTTATGAGAACTTAGAAGTAAAGCATAATTCATTAAAAATGAATCGGGATCCTTTTTTATCATCAAATTACTTACTGCTAGAAGCTTTATTAGTTTACGCTTGGGTGATGATATATTTTTTAAAGCTTTCCGAATGCGAAAAACTCTCTGCTCTGCAATGTATCTAATCCCCTCTATGAGTAGCTTGTCTTTACTGTCAAAATGGAAATAAATGCTCCCCTTCGCAACATCGGCTTCCTGCGAAATATCATCAACTGTAACTTTATCAAGACCCTCTCTGGCAATTACAGACGCAGTTGCCTCAATAATTTTTTCCTTTGATACTTTTTGATACTTCATTATGTGCCCCAAGTTTGACTAAACAGTCAATTGTATCACTATTTGACTAAATAGTCAACACTGTTACAAAAAAATCACGTCGAACGGAAATTTATGACTATTATCCAGTCCGGCATCCTTTGGCCTCCTTCCTCTTACCTCCTACCCACACCCTCATACCTGAACCCCAGAGCAGACATCTCATGAATATCCAGCTTGTTACGACCATCAAACAAAACATCTCCAGACATAGCATCCTTAATAGCCTCCCAATCCGCAATTACAAAATCCTTCCAGTCAACAGCCAAAACAACTGCATCAGCATCAGAAACTGTGTCCATTATTGACTCCTTTAACACAACTGAAGAAGCAAGAGTTTCTTTTGCCTCCTCCATAGCCTTCGGATCATAAGCAGCAACACTCGCTCCCAGTTCAGTAAGCTTATTTGCAAGCTTAATAGCCTGTGATTTTCGTACATCGCTCGTTCCGGGTTTAAAAGCAAGACCTAAAACAGCAATCTTTTTGTCTTTTAAGTCTGAAAGGTGACGCTGCAGCTTTTCTACACCATAATCAATCATGCTATCATTGACATTGACTGCTGAATTCATAATTGACATCCCTACCCCGCGATCATCCGCAACAGCAATCAAGCCGCTGACATCTTTTGGAAAACAGCCGCCACCCCAGCCAAGTCCCGCGTATAAAAATGCCCGCCCAATTCTCGTGTCAGAACCTACTCCATCCATTACCTCATTTATATCTGCTTCAGTCTTATCTGCAAGCTTCGCAATTGAATTCGCGAACGAGATTTTGAGCGCCAGAAAAGCATTTGCGGAGACCTTAACTAGCTCAGCACTTTCAAGTCTCATTTTGAAGACTCTATCTTCAAAAGATTTTGTCTGAGCCTTAAGTTCACGGCCGATTGCTAGATTGGTATACTCACCAAAATTAACACCCTCAAGCTTCTTACAAAGCTCATCAACTTTCTTGTACACGGCTTCAATTCTATCCATTGCTTCTGTGGAATCACTACCTAAAATAACTCGCTGCATATTCAGAGTATTGTAAACAGCAGAGCCTTCACGCAGAAATTCAGGATTTGAAACGTATTCAAACTGCAGTTCGGGATTAGCTTTTTTCATTTTACTTATTACTTCCCGACCAGTACCCACAGGTACAGTACTTTTCTGGACCATAATCAAACCATCTTTGGCTACCCGTGCAACAGACTCCGCAGCCCCATAAATATAGTCAAGATTGTGACTCCCATCAGGACGATCAGGCGTTCCCACACACGAAAACACGATATCACTTTCAGGAATGCTTTCTTCATAAGATAATGTCGGGACTAGATTCCCTGTATCAATTGCTTTAGAAATTAACTCATCCAGAGCTTCTTCGTAAAAATATGCCCTTCCCTTTTTTATTGTCTCAATTTTTTCCGGAACTATATCAATCGTAAAAACTTTGAACCCTGCATTAGCAAGAACTGCAGCTGTAGTCAGACCTACATACCCTGTCCCTACTATACTTATAGGTGCAAGCTCTTCCATTTTGATTACGTTAATGATATTTTAATTATATGAGTTTACTAATTTAAGCAGCACAGTTATAATATCACAATGAAAAATTTTCTCAAACAAGCAAAATCCCACTTTTCCAAGCTAAAATCCTCCCCTGAAAAATTCATTATCCCAGTGCTGGTTATAGGTCTGGTAATTAGAATTATCCTCATGCCATTATTTATCCACGGAGATCTGGCAGCCGAATACTGGCGAGCTGCACAGGTCTTATTTAATAGGAGCCCTCAGTTTTTCTTTAAAGAGCGCGCCGTTCCGAGCCTTATACACATAATAACACTATGGATAACTTCAATTTTCGTCCCAAATGTCAGAAATATGTTCCCAGCTACCGGGATTACAATGAAGTATTATATGGGACTGCATTATGCAAAAGTCTGGCAAAATTTTCTTTCACAGCCCGGAATATATCTAAGCGTTTTCATGTTTAAATTGCCGTACCTGATCTTTGATTTGATCGGCGCCTATAGCATCACACATTTTTTTAAAGCCAAAAAGGATAAAATCCGAAGTTTTGCACTGTGGATGCTGAATCCAATTATTATTTTTACAGGGTATATCTGGGGCCGCTATGACATAATTCTGATAGTCCTAACTCTACTAAGCTTTCTCTATCTTTACAAGAAAAATTACTTATTATCCTTGATAACTTTTGGACTGGCAGTATTTACCAAAAGCTCAGTCATGACAGTAGCCCCGTTCTACTTAATATACTTTTTGAAAGACATTAAATTAAAACGACATCAAATAATTGGTGTATTTGCTGGCATAGCGGCTCTATTTCTAGGAGTAGACATCCTTTTAGATCTAGGGTTTTTGGATGTTGTCCGCGGCAATCATTTTCAATACTTCATGCAAGTAAATTTTGCAACTTTTCACTACACAGGCTCAGAAGTACGAAGAATTTACATATATCCTGCGCTCTACCTGCTGCTTCTGCTTTATTATTTTCTCCGAGATGCATCAGAAAAAGAACGAACAGCCGAATTCAATGTTTTAATTAGCTACATTTTAGTCTCATACCTAACATACTATATCCTCTGTTTCTATCACGAACATTATTTTGTATGGTTTGTACCTTTCCTGATTCTCGCCTGGAAGAGGATAAAAAATATCAGCTTTGTCTTCTGGTCAATGGCTGCAGTATTTTTATACACGTTTATGTTTAGAGCAGCATTTTTATTCAGTAAATTTATCCCATGGGGCAGTGGTCAGTTTTCATGGTCTCCAGCTCTTGAAAGTTTTTTCGAAGGGTTTATTTATCGCTCAGTTGCCCATCTAGGTCCTACTGTGATTATTGTTTTTTGTGTATATATTCTCTATGAATTAATTGTTGGATTTGAATACCGAGCAAAAAATAACGCTTTAAGAGAAACATAACTACCTTTATTCACTAACTTCAGAAAATCAAACGAGTTTGCCACCACCACAGGGTAAAGACTGGACCCTTTTCTCGCCATAAATGCTAGATCTTAACCGCTCGTCATCTGCTCTCGCTCGACACACAAATAGTTTATGCTTTGTGTACGCTCACTCATTTGATAATCATCGTCCTGACCGCGAATAGATTATCTCCGGGTTTTATTTCCGAGTAATAACAAGCTGCTTGTACCAATCAGGCATCAATTTATAAACCTCAATCTGCCGAGTAATACCCTCCTCGTAATCAACTTGAGACTTATAGCCAAGTAGCTTCTGAGCCTTCGAAGTGTCAGCACAAGTAATTGGCACCTCCGTTGGAGGACACTCAGTATACTCAATTCTACCCTTTCCCATATGCTTTATAGTTAAATCCGCCATATCCTGAACTGAAGTCGGATCACCAGTGCCACCGACATTTATAATCTCATAACCCGGCACTTCACTTTGCCAATTAGTCATGTCAGCATCATTACATAAAATCAAGCCACGCACTTCATCATCAATATAAGTACAATCTCGCTTCATTGTACCATCGCCATAAATTGTAATTGGCAAGTCATGGTCAACCTGACGGATAAATTTCTGAGCGGCCATACCATACGGACGTTGAAGAGGTCCGTAAATTGGGCCAAAAATGCGCGCACATATTATCTCAGTTCCATAGATATGGTTATATGTGTAACACAAAAGCTCCCCCATTCTTTTGGTGGCTGCATAGACTGAAACCGGCTTATTTACTTTATAACTTTCATCAGTAGGAACTTTTTCCGTTTTACCGTAAACCGAGGAAGACGAAGCAAAGACAAATCGTTTTATCTCGTTTCGAGCCGCATTCTCAAGCAAGATTGCTGTCCCGTCAATATTTGTTGTTGTATACAAAATTGGTTTCTTCAAAGAGTAAGGGACGCCTGCAGCAGCAGCCAGATGAATTATGCTGTCAATTTTTTCCTTTTCAAATAATTCCTGCACACCATCTTTATCCCTGATATCGAGTTCGTAAAACTTAAAGCTTCCTTGCTTTTGCACCTTATCAGTATCCTCGCGATAATCATTCAGCTTTGATAGTACCTGGTCAACTTCTTCCTTTTGAAAATATTTCGACGACTCGCCAATATATCGATAAATCAGGTCAAGATTAAATTCCTTGGCTTCACGTTTGTAGTAATCAGAAAAGTTATCCAGGCCTACAACATAATCTCCACGTCGAAGGAGTTCTCGAGTTAAGAATGATCCAATGAAGCCGGCAGCTCCTGTTACTAAAATATTCATAAACTTCTTTATCTAAAAAATTACCTTGAATTGCATTTCACCTAGAGATTAGTCTCTTGCATAAATGGTTCGGACATTTCAACTGATAATAAAAATCTCGATATCAGTCCAGTCAGGAACAGAAGAGTAGATCCGAACGCAATAATATTATCAACTCCTTTGCCTGTATCCGGGAGCTCTTCTGGCTTCATAAAGCCAAAATTGTAAAGGTATACGTTTTCGTCGACCACCTTATGGGTAAGATCAGTCGAACCTGTAGTAATTTCATGATCACGAAGAATTCCTTCCAAACTAGACTGAGTAACCTCAACCCGATAAATCCCATCATCGATAATTTCAGAGGTATATGGGTCTGACACCTCACCATTCGTCCCAAATGAGTAAAAACCTTCAGAATCTGTTATTAGAGTATCCAGTAAAAAATCATCAGAGTCATATATATTGAGCTCAACTCCTGGAATCCCGGATTCACTCTCATCAAAATCTCCATTCTTGTTCTCGTCCAGCCAAACGGATTGTCCGATGAAGTACGGGGTAGGTGGAATCTGAGGCTCACCCGTTTCATCGACCCCAGTCATACTGTAAGAAGTCTTAAAAAAGAGCATATTCTGAAAATCAGCCCCGGTAACTTTCAAATTATATATCCCGGCATCCAATTTGTTACCAACAAGATAATCTGGATTATCGTCTGAATTCATACTGATAACAAAATTCTCCCATTCGTCCACCCCTGCAGGATTAGAATTCAGGTATGTACCACTTGATGTAATTACTTCGTAATACACGCTTGGCTGAAACGTAAATATTGGACTAACACCGTCATCCTCCCCCATCCCTTTCGCCCCTTCAAAGGGAGTACCAACTTCTGCGAAAACCGGCAATATATCATTTGGAGTATTTGTGTCATCAGTATCTACAGTTGATCCATCAATTGATCCATAATCAAAATCCCCGTCCCAAATGCTGAACTTATCAACCGCAACCGGGACATTAAAATAAAAATCGATTACTCCGGGATGATTCGAACCTGCCATCTTTTGATCGTAATCATCAAACCAAGTAAAATCACTTCCATCCCAACCTTCGTAGACTATTTCAAAATCATCAATCGTAGCAGCCATCCCTACAACACCAAAAATATAATTGGATGTCAAAAAGTATCCATCTGTACGAAACTTATGCATTGCATTTCCTGGCCCGGGATACAGAGGCGAATCAGAAAACAGCGTCTCCATAAGATATCTATACTCACCATTGAGAGCTCTAGAAGCCTCCGTGTTCTGAACAATTACCGTCCACCAATCATTATTATCCATACCTGGAGCAACAGCAGTCCAAATATCGTCCTGACCAGGTATATTTTCCAGATTTGAGTTCCATTCAGCAATCAAATCATTTCCAATACCATCAAAATCAGGATCTGTATACAGACGATAAATAACATCATGATTTGTAGTATCCCAATTGCCATTCCACCATGCTCCCTGATTCAAGTTTGAAGCACTTTTTCCTACATCTCCGTCAAAGATACCAATTTCTATGGTATCTGAATCAGATGAAGCAATAAAATAATACTTCTCGACTAGATCAACAAAGGAATACATGCTCCCATTTTTAACCTTTGAAAGAAAAACGCCATCTTTTGTGTGACACGTAGGGTAGCAAGTATACGAGTATATTTCGGTTGCTAAATTCGTTAGTAACATTCCAGCAAACCACACTCCAATTATAATCTTTCTAGTTGAAAATTTCATAAGTTTTCTGAGCAACGTTTTGGGTCGCATGTGTAACACCTCACGCCCTAAGACACTTCAAAATAAACATTATCCAAATTATTATTTAACCTCACACACAGCCACAACATAATTCTTCCCGTATTTTTTGGCACACTTTGGGCAGGTCGTGTAATAAAAGTAAATCTTCCCAAAGGCCACATCCTTTTCTACTGCAATCTGCTTTAACTCCTCCATCCACTGAGGCACTGCACTGTAAGGACCTTCAAAAGCTTTTGTGTAGTAAGTCCCGGAAATTTTTACATTTTCTGCGCCCGGAACCTCTTTTGTGACACTCATATACAATTCACCTTTCCAAGGGCTTGGATCATGCGACAACAGCAGAAAATCTTTGGCCTGCTCCTCTGCCCCGGCAGCTTTTGCTTTCTCCCACAGACCGCCTATTTTCTTTCCCATAACAGCCGGAAATGGCATATGCATAAATATAAACATTGTATCTTTAATAAAAAGCCTGTTGTCCCATTCGTGCATTTTATCATCCCATGGAGTTGGATCAAATTCAGGACAGCAGATCTCGTCTTTTGTTTTCATATAAATATTATTAATAATTTAATTTGAATTACGAACCCAAACAACGCTATTAGATTAACAGTTTACTAAAGCTGCTAGGATGGCAAATCACAAAACCTACACAGCTATTTATTAGTAAAACTTTTAAAACTTAACACTGCCTACGACTGCCATCCGTTAGGATGACCTTCGTACCATTTTTTCAAGCTCAACACACTATCTTCAAGCGATTTTTCCGGCTTCCAATTTAGGACTTTATTTGCTTTGGTGATATCAGCATAGACTTTTGCATATTCACCTTTTCTAGGGGTCCCCTGTTTGCTGTCAATTTTCACTCCGCACACATCTTCTACCATTGAAACAATCTCTTTAACTGAATAGCCGCTTCCATTCCCCAGGTTAATTATTTCACTTTGGCCTCCATTCTTAATATGATTATATGCTGCAAGGTGAGCTCTGACAAGATCCTCAACGTCAATATAATCACGAATCGGTGTACCATCCGGAGTATCGACTTTCCCGCAGGTAAGCTCAAATTCATCAATTCCTAATGCTCCTCTGACTGCATTTTGCATCAAGAGTTGAGAAGGCTTCTTGCTGTCACCGATTTCTCCATCGCTGTCTGCTCCACATACATTGAAATATCTTAAAATTACGTAATTAAAATCATGAATTCTCCCAAACCACTGAATCATTTTCTCAGTCATTAACTTGGATTCCCCATAGGGGTTTGTTGGATTTGTAGGATGGTTTTCATCAATAGGCAAATATTCAGACTCACCGTATACAGCACATGTTGATGAAAATACAAGTTCTTTTGCATTGTGAGTTCTCATTGCTTCCAACAAATTCAAAGTGCCACACATGTTATTCCGAAAGTATAATTCGGGCTGCTCCATAGATTCATTTACTAAACATAAAGCAGCAAAATGCAAAACCCCCGCCCCCGCTAACCTATAGTCCGTGAAAAGTTCATTAAGTTTATTTCTATCAAGCAGGTCACCCTTCACACAATCCAGTTTTCCATAGCTTTTTAATTTCTCAAGCGGTTCGCGATATCCGCGCTTTAGGTTATCGTATACAACCACTTCGTGACCGTTCTTTAAGAATAATTTAACAGCGTGACTGCCTATGTATCCACCTCCTCCGGTTATTAAAATCTTCATTTGGATCTAAAAGTTCAACTTAAAATATATATTTAAAGTATGACACATTTAATTAAAAGTTCAAAATACCAAAGCATCATATCTAAATTATCAATAGACCGGACAATACACCCGAAGAACCCATCCGGCCTTTGCAAAAACAGCACTTTTGTGATAGAAATGACTACTAACTGCTGTTAAATTTTAATTAGAAATTAAATGGAATTATCAATTGTCATCCCCGTTCACAATGAGGAAAAAAATATCTCTGTCCTTGCCGAGAAGATTCGAAAAGCCCTTGACGGTAAATTAGAATACGAAGTACTCTGGGTTGATGATGGATCCAGTGATTCCACAAAGAAAGTGCTGCGAGAACTCGCTCAGAAAGATGCCCATAATATTGGAATAATCTTAATGCGAAATATAGGACAGAGCGGAGCTTTAATGGCGGGATTTGATGCAGCAAAAGGAAAATATATTGCAACTCTGGATGGAGATAATCAAAACGATCCGGACGAGTTCCCTGAAATGATAAAGAAACTAGAGGAAGAAGATCTTGATGCAGTTATCGGATGGAGAAAAAATCGATGGCAGGGGAATGTTATCCGGCGAATTCCTTCACTGCTGGCAAACAAATTTATTCAATCAGCTTTTCCGGAGCTCAATGTTCACGATGCAGGCTGCCCGGTTAAAGTCATAAAAGCTGAAATCGTAAAGAACATTAAGCTATACGGAGAGTTGCATAGATTTCTCGCCTACATAATCGGTTCATACGGAGCTAAAATGGGTGAGGTTGAGGTCAAGCATAGAAAAAGAATGGCTGGCAAGAGTCACTACGGGATCTCACGAACCTTGAAAGTTATTTTTGATGTCGTAAATCTGAGATTTTTAGCAGAGCGAAAGAAAACGCCTCTGATAATGCTGGGACCTATTGCACTAATTTTATATTTTATTGGCGGCTTAAGCGCTTTCTATCTGTTAGTTGGAAAGCTGTTTTTTAATATTGATCTTACCGGTGACCCATTTTTCATAATTAGTATTATGAGTTTCATGATGGGTACTCAGTTTGTTACTCTTGGGCTGCTTGGGGAGTTAATTATTCGTTCATACTACGAGACCGGAAATATCAAGACTTACGCAGTGAGAAAGGTCTATTCAAATCGATAGAGAACGTTTTTTAACTCTAATAACCGGCAAAAGAATCCGAAAAAATATAATCCCGCACCACCCCTAAATCAAGCAAGACCCCCTTCATCCCACGCACAAAACCTGGAGGTCCGACCACAAAAAATCTGGCATTATCAAAGTCATTTGTAAGGCGCTTAAAATGCGAAGAATCAATACGCTCCTCATAAACCCTTATAGCATCAATTTTATCGCCATACACCTCTTGTAGAGAACCTCTACTCACTCGCCTGGTAAAAAATAATGACTGATCCAACCATCCAATATCAGCCAATTCATCTAAAACAGCCGCGCTCTCAACACTCCGATTTGAATACAATAATTTCAGGGATTCTTTATACTTAGCCTCGTTGTGACACTCGACACCTCTAATAATCGCCCTTGCTGCAGATATTCCGACACCCCCTACGATAAGTAGAATCTCTCCATCGCTATTTTTTAAGCCGCTCTCTTCAAGCACAAAGCTCCCTTCAGACTCAGATATTCCAACCTTATCGCCACGAACCAATGAATCCAGGGCTTGCTTAAATTTACTTTCACGCACCCTTGTTAAAAAATCAAGCGTCTCATCGCAGCTTGAAGAAGCTATAGAGAAAAAATGTTTGCTGTCATGTGAGACTTCCGGATCTTTTACGTTGAAAAGTTCCATTTCGATATATTGCCCCTCAGTAAATTGAAAATCATCGGGCTTATCAAAGCTGTAAATTTTAGTGCCTTCGGCAACCTTCCGCTTTTCCAAAAACCCAATTTTCCACATAAGGCTTAGTGTTCAAGATTTAATTAATTTGATTTAATTTCCTCATCGCTCTGAATATCCGACAGTTAAATGATAATCTATGGCGGCTCTATAATGAGATTTGTTTTATTCTAAGTTATTCTCAAAAGCCATCCGAATAAAATCGAGCTCCCTTCTCAACTGTACACGTATGAAATACTTTACAGGAAAGCCGAATATCACAAATCTGTTAGCTCGAGCTAACAGATTATCCGCAAAGGCCGATCTCACCGTAAGCTCGATCTCAACCTCGCCATTTTCCAAAGCAGTAACCTCAAATCCTCCTACAATATTGACTTTTTTAAACGGCTTCAGCAATTTAAATTCAAACTTTTTACCCGGCTTGTACCTGAAAGTCTGAAACTCCAAGGCTACATTAATTGGTCCAAATCGCTCTAGAGTTGAAAACCTTGCCCCAATTTTATCAATTGGACGTTTCCCAACTTCTACTCCATAATGAGTTGAAAACTGATATTCTTGAGGATTATTGACAAAGTGTGAGAAAATCGTCTGTACGCGCTCCAGATCGCCCTTGACTGTGATCTTTTCATGTATCTTTTTTGGCTTTATCATCAGTCACTATGATATGATTTCATTTGATAAATAGCAAGCCATATATGAAAAACTTAGACCAAATTACAACCCGATACTGCGAGCTCCAGCGCGAACACGGCGACCCTTCACTGGATGCGATAATCAGCGGTGGAAAAACCGACCAACCGAATATTTGTTTCATGTTTATGAATCCTACAGCGAGAAATATAGCTGCTTCCAAAAATTGGCATGGGATTAAAGCTCCATGGATCGGAACAAAAGCAGTGTGGACACTATTTAGCCGGCTTGGGCTTTTTGATGCTGACCTCACAGCAGAAATTAACAAAATGAGTCCAGGTGACTGGACACCTGACTTTGCAGAAAAAGTCTATAATGAAGTCACCAGCAACAGTATCTATATAACTAATCTCGCCAAGTGTACTCAGCCCGACGCACGTCACTTAAGAAACTCTATCTTTAGAGAGTATCTTGAGTTAACTCGCAATGAGATTTCTATTGTGAAGCCAAGGCTTATCGTGACATTCGGCAATCAAGTCAGCTCGGTGTTTCTTGAACAAAGGATTAGTGTATCACAGGTCAGAAGAAAGGTCTTTACGTCAACTTTTAATGGTGAGGATTATAATGTCTTGGCGGCTTATTATCCCGTTGGACAAGGTCGCAGAAATATGCCAAAGTCAATTTCAGATATTATGGCTGTGCAGGAGTCTTTTGCTCTGAACCAAGTTATGTAGCGATAATTCGAAGCCCGGAAATATGCGAATGAGGCACACAGTATTCCCACGAACGCTGCACTTATATTAAATCCAAACAATCGAAAGTCAAAAGGTACAAACACTTCCAAGAGAAAAAGTTATGCTTGAAACTGATAAAACGATAAAACCGAAAACCAAAACAGCTAGAGCTAGAGGTTTCAAGATGCTGAACTTTTTCGCCTTAGCAAAAATCCTAAAAGGATCGAAAACAGTAAAAAGTATTGCACCAAGAATCGCAACCGATAGAGAAACATATAAAACAGGATTAACAGGCTTAAATCCCAGCAAATTATATCTAAATACATGAGTCGAAAGTAAAATCGGTTCCATGCCTGACACATCATAAACTCTGCTCATGCTGCAAGAATAGCCTCCCGGATTCTCATACTCGTCTTCAATAATCTCAATCTTGTTCTTGCTCAAGATTTTTATTTTACCGCTGGCCATCAAATAAATATCATCTATTGGCAATTTGGAAAGATCGGATTGAATTATCTCCTCCCCATCCTCTTCACAGAGATAATAAATATTTCCGTATCCGCTAATTCCCGGATCTTCTTCATTCACTATACGACAATTCCCTTTTCTTCGAATTGTCAGATAAACTTTATCTTGCGACAAAGCCAGATCTGCAAAACCTATAAATAGTGCAAGTACCGCCAGTATTAGACCGAAAATTTTATTTAGATGTCTTTTCATTTTTCATAACTTTCAGAGAATTTATATAGGCAACACAATCTTTAGAAATCAGTTATGAATTTCAACCCCACGTAGCTTCAACTGCTGGACAATAATATTATATAAATCATCAAAATTATAATCCAATATAGTAGTTGAAACCTGAAAACCTGACCCAAAATTATTATTGTTAACTTCCATAAAGTACTTGCGAAGCCCCTTCGCCTGCTCTATTCGCGCATCCATGTCCCTAAGCCTGACTGTCAAATACTTTTGATTGTTCACCACATTCACGCTTAACCCGATAATGTCCTCCCAGGGGACAAACCCCATAGAAATCGCACTGGAATTATCAGTAATACCTTCTTCAGTGATTATCATCCCCGGCTTATTATCGAGTAGTTTCTTAAAGTTAAACACCACTCCAAATGAAAATAAAACAATGTCGAGTATTGCAATTAAAGTTACAGTTCCTTTGGGGAGAGACAACACTCCCTTATCCAAACTTAATAACCAAAATCCCAATGCTACAAATCCAATGGAAAGCGTCAGCCAAAGTATTATCTTCTTTTTGCTAAGTTTTATGACTATGGGCTCCATCTTTTGTGCCTCGCAATTTAAAAAATTGTCAATTGTCTTAGGGAGATTATATCACTTTTAAATTTGATTTTCACATCATGTAGAAATCCATAATATGATCCCAACTTTTTCAACAGAATCACGAGACTTTTCTGAACTTCTAAGTGCATTCAGTTCCTTTATTCGATGAAAAAAGCCTCGTTGCTCGGATTTTAGGTCTTTGCTAGAATTACTTATACTATGAAAAAAGAACAGACACGAAAACTCTGGCACGATCTGGCGAAGAATCAAAAAATTACTCACAATATTAAATTAAGAAACGGAAAATCAGTTGATATTGGTTTTGTTAATCAATTCGCCAGGCATGATTCAATCCCGGATGTCTGGTTTGACTGGGAAAATCGTTCAGACTCGCACACAATGATAATTGGGCAAGATTGGGGACCATATAGTGTTCTTAAGAAAAGGATAGAGAAGTTTCACTCCAATATCAACAAATCTCTCGACTATAATGACTTTTTGCTGGCCAATTTCTCATCACGAACGGAGAAACTTATATTGTCTGCTCTTGAGAGAGTTTGGGATACAAATCAAAGTTCACCGCAGTTCAAAAAGAGTTTCGGGAAATTATTCTTCACAGTTGCTGTCTTCTTTACACGGAAAGGAAATCGATTCAGAGGAAATGAGTATTATGATGAAGGATTCGGAGTAAAACACTCTCTTCCATATCTAAA